>NZ_AMPO01000009.1:0-67500 GCF_000302455.1 Methanobacterium formicicum DSM 3637 | reverse complement strand
ATTCTTCTCCGACTTCGGGCATGCCCCCGGCACCCAGTCCTCCGCAGGTACTTCTACCTATTAGTATTTTCTTATCGGCGACTGAGTAAAACAGATCCTGTGCATCAGTGTTCATGGAAATGGTTTCGGCTCCTTCAATACCGATTTCAGTTAACCTGGAAACAGTATTGTTTCCACCTCCTCCAGTTCCAACAACACAGATCTTAGCTCGACTTCGATGAATGATGTCTTCTAACTCTTGGTCGATGCTACTATCATATCCACGACGCTCTGCGGATGCCTTTCTATCCCTTCTTTTTTCGGATTCCTTTATGGTATTGTCTATAATAGATTTCAATCTCTACCCCCACAGTAAATGTTGGTTATCTTAAATGTGTTATTGTACTAACTTATATTTAAAAGCAACGGTTATTTAACCAATAATTTACCACCAATTAAAGAATTTTTGACTAATTTCCGAAGATCATCTCCAACATCCAACCGGGAAGTGATTGTGAACTCACCCATTTCACAACATTGACAACCGAACCAGTGGAGGGCAACATCAACAGTTGGAATCACTAGACCTTAAGGTCGAGGCATAGCAATGATTTCATTTATCTTTAGGTCAAAGAAGTTACCCATGTGTGCTGGCTTCAAAACCACAGCAGTATCCACGCCTTTAGCAGTACCACCTATGGCTATTACTTCTTTATCAGTGGGTATAAGCCCAGCGTCGGCTGCCATTACACTGATCTCCACACAAACCTTTATTCCCTGTGAAAATAGCCGTAAAGTGCCTGCAATGATTTCAACAGGGGTGATACCTCCAAATTTGTTACTTATACCCCTTCCCACGCCACTGAGAGAGTGGGATCCTATGTATATAGGTACACCTGCTTCTTCCAGTTTTTTAGTATATTCTGGATTCAGTTCCAGGTCATCTCCACCCCGGAATCCTGCATGGTGAGTGATACTAACTACCTGTGCAGCGGGTATGTTTTCTAAAACTTTAACA
This sequence comes from Methanobacterium formicicum DSM 3637, assembly GCF_000302455.1. Taxonomy (NCBI): domain Archaea; kingdom Methanobacteriati; phylum Methanobacteriota; class Methanobacteria; order Methanobacteriales; family Methanobacteriaceae; genus Methanobacterium; species Methanobacterium formicicum. The sequence continues at coordinate 66,503 of NZ_AMPO01000009.1, read as the reverse complement.
CTGGTTAACCCGGATACTGATGCCACCACAATATTTTCAATTCCAAGTTCTTCTTTCCTTTCTTTGACCAGCTCTATTACTTTATCCGTGTTTTCTGCACCCGCTTTTTCGAAATAAACGATCTTTTTTTCCATAATTTACCCTCCTAACATCTTAATTGTGTATTTTCATGAAATGAATAGGTCTGTATTTGATTTTAATGAATTACATATTAAGTGCGTATATAATCAAAGTCCGCAATATTAAATTCAGATAATTTAAATTCAAATAATTCTAATTATATTAATGGGCTTATTTTAAGTAATTAAGTTTATAATTTTAGTGAATTTAATTTAACGGAAATTTTAATCGAATTGGCCCAATATAAAATTACAAGATGATTTTGGTTTAAAAATATTTTTTCTGCTATTCATTATGCTGTTACAAGTATGGTCTTTAAAATACTTTAAATATAAACGACTATTTACATATGTGATACAATTGTTTATGAACTATTAAAATCAAGGTAAAAATCTTCATGTGAATAAATCGATCATGAGATATGGATTTAAATTTAATTCGAATATATGGAGTAAATTTAATATATAGAGTAAAAATTCAATAAAAATAAAGTTTTAATGAGTGTTAAAATTAAGACTCGTATTAAACCTACTAAAAAAGGTTAAAAAAGCCGTGATGATAATGAATGCTTTTGATTTTCTCACACCTCAGCGCAACCCTAAAAATGGGACCGGGATTACCATGATGTTAGATAAGGGAATTGGCCCGGTTTCTTTGATAGATATCCTTGAAATTTCAGGAAGATATGTTGATCTGGCAAAGTTTGGTTGGGGGACCTCTGCCATTCACAACCGTGAAATGATCAAGGAAAAGGTGGAAATTTATCGTTCTTACGAGATTAACCCTTATCCCGGTGGGACCCTGTTTGAAATTGCCTATATCCAAAATAAGTTTGATGAATTTTTGGATGAAGCAGACAAACTGGGATTTGGAGCAGTGGAGATATCGGATGGAACCATTGAAATTTCCCCGGAAGAGCGGGCAGATATAATCTCCATTGTGAAAGAAAGGGGATTTTTGACCATAACTGAAGTGGGAAAAAAGGATCCTGAGAAGGACCATCTACTAACTGCAAATGATCGTCTGGAACTGGTTAATCAGGACCTGAAATCTGGTGCTGACCTGGTTTTAATGGAAGCCAGGGAAGGGGGGAAGGGTATAGGTCTTTTTGATGATCAGGGGGCAGTTAAGGAAGATAAGTTAAAAATACTGAGTGAAGGTGCTGATATAGAGAAAATAATATGGGAAGCTCCCCAGAAGAATCAACAAGCATACTTCATACTAAAATTTGGTGCCAATGTTAATTTAGGTAATATTCCTCCAGATGAGATCACAGCCCTGGAAACCATGCGATTGGGACTCAGAGGAGACACTTTAGGAAAGGTGAATCTGGGATGATAGAAGAAATAACCATATTAGGCGGTTTTGATAAGCAGGAAAATGAGGAACCCGTCAAAAAAGTAGTAATCAAGAGAGGTGAAATATTTGGAGTGGTCGGACCCACTGGAAGTGGTAAAAGCTCTCTAATTGGTGATATTGAACAGCTCTCTCAAAAAGACACATTTTCCCGGAGGAAAATTCTGGTCAATGGTGAAGAACCCAGCTACGAGGATCGAACCAACCCCCGAAAGAAGATGGTGGCCCAGCTATCCCAAAACATGAATTTCCTGGCAGATATGAGTGTGGGAGACTTCCTAAGTTTACATGCTAAGTGTCGTGGAGCCAGCAGTAAATGTGTAAATGCAGTTATTGATCTGGCCAACACATTAACCGGAGAACCCATAAAAAAGGACCATGACCTTACCATATTAAGTGGAGGGCAATCAAGAGCCCTTATGGTAGCAGACGTGGCCATAATCAGCAATTCCCCCATTGTCCTTATTGATGAAATAGAAAATGCAGGAATCCGTAAACACGACGCCCTGGAAGCACTGGCAGGACATGGTAAAGTGGTGATGGTGGTAACCCATGACCCGGTACTAGCCCTGATGACGGATAAAAGAATTGTAATGAAAAATGGTGGAATGCAGACCGTAATAGCCACCAGTGAAGAAGAAAAAGCAATATCTAAAAAATTAAATAAGATAGATGAGTTAATGCTAAATTTACGTGATAAAGTCCGTAATGGGGAAATTATCCAAGATATTGCAATAGAAGATCTAAAATTGTGAATAAAGATCTGGAAGTGTGAACAAAATCTGGAATTGCAAGTAATTGGTTGCAAAATGGAATTGCAAAATATACTCTGGATTTAAAATTTTAAGATAGGAATTGAACTTAAAAACAAATTATAATTACAAAAAAAATGGGGATTTTTATGAGAATGGTAATTGTTGCCGGAACACCTGGTTCTGGAAAAACTGCGGTTTTGATTCATGCTCTACGCAGTTTAAATGAAATGGGATTAAAATCAGCTGTGGTGAAAATAGACTGCCTTTACACTGATGATGATACTAAATTTGCCAAGATAGGTGTGCCAACTAAGGTGGGACTGTCCATGGACATGTGCCCTGATCACTACGCTATCTACAATCTGGAAGAAATGGTGGAATGGGCCGATGAAAACCAGTCCGAAATATTAGTAGTTGAAACAGCAGGATTATGCCATCGATGTGCACCTTTCACTGTGAATTCACTGGGAGTCTGTGTTATAGATGCCACCAGTGGCCCTAACACTCCACTCAAGGTAGGACCTTTCCTGAGCACAGCAGATATTGCAGTAATCACCAAGGGTGATATGATATCCCAGGCAGAAAGGGAGATATTCCGGGAACGGATTTTAGAAGTCAACCCTAAATGTAAAATAATAGAAGCCAATGGTTTAAGCGGTCAGGGCTGTGCTGAACTGGCTGATGAGATTATGAACTCACAGGAAGTCACCATAGAAGGTGAAAAACTACGACACTCCGCACCCCTGGCAGTGTGCACATTGTGTGTAGGAGAGACCAAGGTTAACAAGAAGTACCACCGGGGTATACTCCGCAGAATCAATGGATTCCAGAGTTATGAAGGGGAATAATTAAGAGAATAAAATTAACTGATTAAAAATTAAAAATTTAACTAATCCTTAGATGTTATAAAATTTCTAATTAATCCTTCAGGTGTTATACATATGAGTAAAGTTCCCGTTGATATTGCTCAGAAGAACAAGATTTTAATGTTGCTTCCTGGATACAACTGTGGTATCTGTGGATATGCACGTTGTGATGAATTTGCAGGAGCACTCATCCGGAAACGAGCACCACTTGAAAAGTGCCGTTTCATGTACCAGGAAATGTTTCAGGATGACCTGGCCAAGCTCCAGGAAATATTAAAAGAAACCAAAATAATCCCAGAAAAAGAGAAAATTGTGGGAGTTTTAGATGGATACGAAGCTGACATCATACTCAAACCTCTTCCAGAGGAAGAATCATGTAGAGAAACGCTCTACCCATTCACCAGAGAAGAGATAAAAGTTGGTGAAATCATAAGGTACCGTCCTCTGGGCTGTCCAATTATTCATTTCGCCAGAGTTCTGGATGAAAACCATGGTTTAATCACAGTCCACATGATTGGCCCCTGCCACCGCCTGGACTCAGAGGTTGAATTTAACTTTAAAGATGTAGGAGTATGTATGGTGGGTGGTTTCGAGGGAATTATTGAGGGTGAACTACCACGGGTTGGTGAAACAGTCCGGTTCTTACCCTACCATTGTATGATGCAGAAAGTTCACTCCGGTGTAGTGGTCCAACTGGAAGGTAGAAGAGCGATCATCGAAGGAATTGACCTTAAAGTATGGGCACCTCCAGTTAAGGGATAAACCCTTTACTTGAGATGTAATTTTTTTAATCGATGATAAATTTCCAGTAAATGAATAGGTCCTGATCAAATCATTCTATGCACGGTAAATCTCAAATTATAACCTACACCAACTTTAAACTTTCTTTCTTTATTTTATTGATATCATGAACCATACTCAACTTGAATCCTATCAAAAACAGGGATATATGGAATATTCCGAAGGAGAAAGCAGTTACCGGTTAATACCGGTTAACACTGATTATATCAAACCCGGAGAATCCTACGATGTTATAATTGGCCAGGCAGTGAGTCTTCTGGAAGATGGAGATTTTTTAGTAATCTCTGAAACCCCTTTAGCCGTATCCCAGGGGAGACTGGTGGATGAAGCTGAATTTAAACCATCAATCAGTGCATACTTCCTGGCGGACATATGGTCCAAATATTTATGGGGATACATCCTGGGCCCCTTACTGGGTATTAAAAAAAGAACCATTGAAAATCTTCGAAAACTTCCCCCAGAGGCTCGTTCTCATAAAGAAGTCATATTACATTATTATGGTTGGAAACACGCATTGAAACCAGCTTCTGAAGCAGGAGTGGATCTGAGCAACGCACCCGGAACTTGTGTTTCACTGTTACCAGATGATCCACAGGGCCTTTCAGAGGAAATTACAAGGAAAATCAAGCATATATCTGGTAAAAATGTAACGGTTATGGTCATTGACACAGATGCAACTTACAGAATTGGAAAAACAAAATTCACATCTCTCCCAGTTTCCATAAAAGGTATCCACAATAATTGGGGAGTTTTTGGATATTTATTAGGACGACTGGGACAGATAATTGGTCCCACGCCATTAGGTGTTTCCAAAGTGCGTAACATTGATGAAATTTTTCAAATAGCCATAGCAGCGGAAGAATACCAGGAAATTCATGCAAATAATATGGAAACAGTTTATGATATGCAAAAACTACTTGAAGGAGATGTTAACAACATAACCCTAGACATGCTTGATTCAATAACTCACACACCTGCAGTGATAGTCCGAAAAGCATGATAAATCCATTAAAATCTTGCATTAAAGAGTGATCCTCCTGATTTTTGGTTTTAAGAATGTGCCATTAAAAAAATATAAATACTATCTAGCTCAATATAGATAGTTAACCCAAGATATTTTTAACACCCATATATTAGCTCTATTTCAAAGAACACACTATCAAAACGTGGTTTTTGTTAATAACCCACGGGGTCTTTTATAGGGGCGGAGAGAGTCATTTTAGCTTTTCAGATTTAAGCAGCTAATTCACACCAAGGCGGGTGATATTTTAGCATGGCTTGGTTTGACCTATCCATTTTATGGTTGATTTCTTTCTCTCCAGATAGTAGATTAAATACTAAAACTAAATGATCCCGAAATACAAGAGTTGGATCCTGAAATACAAGAGCTGCTGAAAATGTCAAAACAGGAAGGAGGAAACGAGATGCTTGCAGATCCTAACGTGCAGGAGATTCTCATTGATGTTACTAAAGATGATGAGAATAGCATCCCCATTATTCAATGTTTATTGAATGGAAAAACAACTGATGAGGAAATTGCAGAGGAAACTGAAATTCGACTTAACATTGTAAGAAGAATATTATACAAACTATACGATGCAGGTGTGGCCAGTTATAAGAGAAGTAAGGATCCTGAAACTCAATGGTATACCTACAGCTGGAAATTTGAAGAAGAGAAGATCGCAGAGATTATATCCGAGAAATTTGATAAAATCTCCCGTGAAATTCATCAATCTTTGGAATATGAAGAAGATAACATGTTTTTTGTATGTCCCAATGGGTGTCGATACAACTTTGAAGAAGCTTCTGAAAGAAACTTCATATGTCCCGACTGCAACACCAACATGGAATTCCAGGATAACTCCTCAATAATAACCGAACTAAAGGAATTAAAGGAAAAAATGAGTTAAATATTTTTCCTATTATTCCATTCCTTAAGTTTAAACCAAAAACTATTTTCAGAAGTTACAGATTTTTTTAAAAAAACACAAAATTTCTCTCATAATACAGGTTTAATCCTATACATCCCTAAATACATTTTCTTATTCAGATTAAACCACATTAAATTCTAAAATCCAACTTAAATATACATTTAAGTTAAGATAACTTAAACATGGACTTAGATGGGGATAACTAAACTTTTAGGATAGGATAACTTACATAAGATTAGGGATAATAATTTTTTATATATAGAATAATTTTATTCTACCAATAAATGGGTGAATACTTGATTTTAAATGAATACACATCTTCCAATATTTTAGAAGAATTTAACTGTCCTTTATTTGTGATTGAACACTCTCAGGCAGTCCTTTCAAAGACAATCAAACTGGTAACTGATTTTGAATTGGATGTGGACCTGGATCTGGTTAAAACAGGGGCTATTCTTCATGATGTAGGTCGTTCCAGGACTAATGGAATAGATCATGCTATTGTTGGAGCAGAAATACTCAGAAGCAGAGCATTTCCCTTAGAAGTGGTTAGTATTGTGGAAAGGCATATTGGGGCAGGAATTAGTAAAAAAGAAGCATTAAATTTAGGATTACCTCCTAAAGATTATATTCCAATTACCATGGAGGAAAAGGTGGTGGCGCATGCTGACAACCTTATACACGGTACTAAAGAGGTTGATTTAGATTTTGTAATAAGAAAATGGAGAAAAAACCTGGGTGAAAACCATCCATCCATACCCAAAATCATAAAATTACACTCAGAACTTACCGGACAAGTTCCAGTCATTAAAATCTAGGAAATACCACTCATTATTAAGTAATTTTACTTTTAATTACTATTAACAGATTATTAACGTATTATCCTTAATATTTGATTATTAACCTTATACGTTATATTCATGCATGTGTTTTTATTAAAATTGGTTTTGTCATATTATTTTCATTTTATTGGCTTCATCTTAAGTATATCATTATTGAATTAATGCAGGGTCTGGAAAATATGGAATATAATTGCTTTTAATAGAATTAATATAATCAAAGATAAGAACTGATATATTGGAACATAACGTAAAATGATGATATATGATTCGAATCAAGAATAATAATCATAGAATACATAAAATTTTAATAACATATTATTTGGTGATAATTTGGATAAAAAAAGAATTGTGGTGTTTATTGGACCTTCACTCCCCTTAAATGAGGCTCAAAAAATTTTGGATGCCGAGTATCATTCCCCTGTGGCTAGAGATGATGTTGCCATTCTTCTAAATGACCCTCCAGATATCATTGGGATAATTGATGGCGTTTTCTACCAGCAACCTGCTGTTTCCCACAGGGAAATACTAAAAGCTCTAGAAGCTGGGATCACAGTGGTGGGCGGGTCCAGTATGGGGGCTCTTAGATCAGCTGAACTGGACTATGCTGGAATGATCGGAATCGGAACTGTTTACCAGAAGTATCGAGATGGATTAATTGAATCTGATGATGACGTGGCCATTGTTTTTAATCCAGCGACTCATGAACTGCTTTGTGAAGCCCTGGTGAGTATGAATCACAACTTCGAGATGGCAGAAAAAAAGGGTGTAATAACCTCCAGTGATGTTGAAACCCTCTATAAAACTGCTAAAAATATTTATTATCCTCAAAGAACTTATCCTCGCGTTTTAAAGGATTCTGGTCTGGGAGAAGATAAGATTCAGAAACTTGAAGATTTTTTAGACAAAAACCAGATCGATGTTAAGGCAGAAGATGCCAAAAAAGTGTTAGAATACATTAAAAACTTGGTTTAAGATTCTTTAAAATGCTTTTAACATTTATTGAAATTAATTGGATATTTGAATTAATTGAATTATGTGTGATAATTGAATATATGCTGTGATTTTAGTAAATACTGGAAATATCAGAAATTAACGTGGTACTTTATGGATATCAAAGGAAAGATGGATAAATTAAGGGATTATCTTCATGGAAAAAAGGTGATCATTGCATTTTCGGGTGGAGCAGATAGTACACTGCTGGCCTGGATTGCAAAGGAAGAGGCCAGTGATGCACTGGCAGTTACCGTGGATAATGGGGCTATGCCTGCAGAATGTGTCCAGAATGCAGAGCAGATCGCCCAGATGATAGGGATCAAACATAGGGTTGTTGGTGAAAACTATTTGGAAGATCCTGCATTTCAAATAAACCCCCCCAACCGGTGTTATGTTTGTAAGCTGAAAATGCACCAGCGACTGGAAAACATAGCAAAGGAAGAACAGTATGATGCTGTGGTTGATGGAACCAACATCAGTGATCTGATGGAGGACCGTCCCGGAATAATGGTTAACATAGAAAAAAATGTTAAAACACCTCTGGTTAAATCAGGATTCACATCTGGTGATGTGAGAGAAGTTTTAAAACAGGAAAATATTAAGTATACCCCTTCAACTACTTGCCTTGCCACCAGGATTCCCACCGGGAAAAAACTCACTCCACGAAAAATAAACCGTATTGATTATGCTGAAAGTCTCATCAAAAACCTAACCGGTCTTGAAATAGTCAGGGTAAGGGATGATGAGCAAATGGCACGTATAGAAGTGAAAGATGTGGATAAACTTATTGACAGAGGTTTACTGCATCATCTTGATTCAGAACTTAAGGCAGTTGGTTTCAGGAGAGTAACTCTAGATATCAGTGGGCAGGATGATACAAAAGATCAAATTATGGTTTATAAGCCTTGTAAAGGTGATAAAAATAAGATAATGTTCGAAAAAGAACTTCCCTACTCTTTAAACATCTCTGAAACATGCCACGAACTGGAATCCCTTGGAAAAGTTAAATGCTCCAAGGAGATGGGTATAGCAATGCTGGAGATGAATAGTACCAATATCACCCTATTTGCCAAGGGAAAAATCGTCGCACGTAAAGTCAAAGACCAGGAAGATGCTCAAGAGTTGTTGCTTAAGATTCTACCCTGTCTGCGCAGAAATATAAATTTGAATAATGTTTGATTAAAAATTATAATAAAATTGATGGCTGATAATAGTGAAAGTTGATGGGCTGATAAAAATAAGTTTAAATAGCTATTGTATGAACCTTGCTGTAAAAATTTTGGATATGAACCGTGGTGTAAAAAGGGAGTAATTCCCTTAGATTTTTTTATTAAATTTCTCGATTTTTATTAAATTTCTCGATGTACGGTTTCTTTAACTTTACGCCGGAATGCAGTTAGTTTTTTGAAAAAACCTCTGCTATCGTTTCCAGAGAGAACAATAATATCTCCTTCTACTTCCAGTACTTCGCCATCAGCTTCTATGTTCTCTATCTCAACCATGATCTCGGATGCATCTTCCAGAATGTCATTGGCTGTGTAAGAATAATCTATAACCATTTTTTCATGGGGGTGAACCTCTTGCAGGGCCCGTTTAATGGTTAATTCCAGTATCTGGAAAAAAGTTTCCAGCTGGGGATCTCCTTCCCACCACATGGTGGCCATAATGAATCTAAGATTGATGTCCTGCAGGGAGACTTCCCCCCCTTTTTTACCAACGATACGGATAATTTCAGGATCAGCTTTTATTTTAATAATTGGTTTTGGTATGGGAGTTGTTTCTGACATTTTAATCTTCAATATGTTTGTTTAAGTGTTTAGGTATTTTTTAAATAAATAAAAAGATGCAATAAAAAAATTAATTAAAAATCAATTAATTAAAAAATCATTTACGAATAATTAATTAACTATTTTTAATCAAGGAGTGATTTGATGAGGTCACCTGCTCTTATCAATCCAACCAGTTCCCCCTCCACATCAATAACCGGCATCTGTTCGATGTTTCTCTGCCTCATTTTATTGGCACAATCCTTGACCGGGGTTTTGGTGGTAACTATTGCCAGGTCACTGGTAGCCACATCCCTTACTTCTTTGTCAGAGAATTGTAAATGGTTTTTAAAAACATAGAGTACGTTTGTACTATCCCATGACCATTTATCTCCCTCTGTGCCCACAGAAGTGTTGTGAACTGTTTGTTCAGATACCACTTCACTTTCTTCCAGGAAATCGGTTTCAGTTAATATTCCGGATGGTTTTCCTTCATTATTAAGTGCTAAGAGAACCTTAAGGTTGAAATAGCGCATTATGGAGAAAGCAACATTGAGTGGAGTTCTCTCCCATGTGGTAGGTACATTTAGGAGTATGTAATTTTCGGCGGGATCATTAAGGTCCATTTTCCACAGTGCTTTGTTAACCAGGTCTGAGGCAGTGACTAAACCTACTAATTCTTCATTTTCCACTACTGGAACTCTTCTAATGTTATTTTCAACCATTTTTCTGGCTGCATCTTTTATATTGTCATCAGGAGCTACGGTTATCAAATCTCTGGTCATTATTAAGGCAATTTGTTCTTCATCAGGGTTTTCAACCAGATCAGTTCGGGTGAGTATGCCTAACAGTGTTTTAGTGCCTTTTTTTACTACAGGTAAACCTGATACATTGTTTTTTCTCATGAGTTCCAGAGCGTTAGCTCGGTTCCCTGGTACTTGGATGTAGTGTATTTCCTCTGACATTATGTCCTTTATCTGCATTGTTTCACCAGCTGTTAGCTGCAACTAAAATAAATATTAAAAATAGAATTTTTTTAGTGGACGGCTAAGACAGGGCATTTTGCTGATCTAACCACTTTTTCAGTTACACTGCCCAATAAAAATCGGTCTAAACCGTGTTTTCCTGAGGTTCCCATGACTACCAGATCTATGTCTTCTTTTTCCACAGTTTTTAATATGGCATCAGCTGGGGATCCTTCCTCAGTTTTAAGGTTTACTTTAATATCTTCTATTTTGAGTTCCTTTTCTTCCTCGGTAACCATTTCTGAAATTCTTTCCAAGGATCTTCTCCCCTCTTCTTTAAGCATCTCTTTGATTCTTACAATGAGGTCTTCTGCAGGGAGCCCCACAAGTGAGGATGTTTCAATAACATTTAAAACGATAATTTCGGCGCCGCTTTTGCTTGCTATCCATATAGCATGGTCAGCTGCTTTTTCAGCAAATTTTGAACCATCAGTGGGTAATAATATTTTTTGGTACATGGTTTCACCTAAGGTATACTAAATTACCATCTGTCATGAGACCTATTATGTTTTTCGATTCAGTGCGGTTAATCAGGGACAGTATGGGATTATCTGATAACTGTTCCACCATCATGATATCAGCCAGCATACCCTCCTGGATACATCCGATGTTAATGTTCAGGGCAGAACCAGCATTGACAGTAGCCATTTTCAGGATCTCTACGGGGGGGAAATATTCCTGGTAATAACCCCTCGTAACTTTCAGGGTGTATTCCATCTCCCTGAACATGTTTGGTGAATTGAACATCAGGTTGTCTGTGCCCAGAAGAAGATTAATTCCCAGATCCCACATTTCTTTAATGGGAGGTATTCCAACAGAAAGAGCACCATTGGAACGGGGACAGCAGACAACAGACGTATTTGTCTTGCTTAAAAGGTCCAGATCCAGGTTGAGGGGTGATGTTACATGGATCAAAATATCAAAAACAGCTTCCAGGGCCCGTTCAACTTCAGTTTTACCAGTGGAATTAAGTGAGTTTCGTTGTACTTCCTCATACTCTGCTGCATGAATTGCAGCTAGTTTACCTGCACTGGAACAGGTTTTGGTGATAATTTTTACCACATCATCGTTGATCTCGCCAAAACCACTTAAACCAACACCCTGTGCATGTTCAAGGATTTCCTGAGTGCTATCTCTTATTTCCATTTCCATATCACTACTAATGGATGGAAGGAATGGTTTGAAAAACGAATCATGACGTCCCAGAATCACTTTACGCAGTGGAATGTCTTCACCTGCATTTTCAAGAAGGGATATTCCATTAACTCCTCCTTCCCGGAAATCAACTATGGTGCTGGTTCCAGTGTCTAGCATTTCATGTAGAGAACCCCTCATGGAGTTAATAATTTTTTGAGGTTCTGCCTGGGCAAGTAAGCGGTGTTTCAATCCATGGGGTGGTTTTACAATCTTTTCAATGGATTCTCCATCACCAATATCCTTGACCACCGAGTCTCCCATGTGTACATGACTGTTTATTAATGAAGGGGAAACAATACAACCTTTAGCATCTATTTCCTCACCCCCTGATGCATGGGGGGAAACTTCAACAATAAGATTATCTTCAATCAGGATATTGGCATGTTTTGGCTCCATATTGGGACCGTAAAGTACCAGGCCATTTTTAATGTTAATCATACAGGAGAAAGTATGTTTATGGAGATATTTAATCCTTTGATCTGATTTAAGTAGACCTTTAATTTTGAGGGTTATTAAGGATCCAAAGAGATATGATCTTTTTACTTAAAAGTTCACAAGCTAGACTGGAATTGGTGGCGTCGGAATTGGTTAGAGTATATATAAAGATTTAACCTTCAAAAAAACGTAAAAATAAAAATTTAAAAAGAGATTGGAATAATATTATGCAATTTCATGGTACTCTTTGAGAGATTTAACTCCAATTTTTCCTTTTTCAACATTTTCAATGGCATTTAAAGCTGCTCTTGCTCCGGCCAGTGTGGTAACGTAGGGTATTCCCAGTTCAACAGCCATCCTCCGGATGTAATATCCGTCATCTGCGGATTGTTTGCCTGAGGGAGTGTTGATGATCATGGCCACTTCCTTGTTAAGGATGGCATCCCGTATATTTGGTGAACCCTGGCTGATCTTGCGTATGATATCTATATCCACATGGTCCTGAACTGCAAGGGCGGTTCCTCTGGTTGCAATTAGTTTAAAACCAAGCTCTTCGGCTTTTTGCACAATATCCAGAATTTTGTCCTTATCAGCATCACGAACACTAATGAAAATAGTACCTTTCTGGGGTAATTCCATGCCTGCTGAAAGCTGTGCTTTATAGTAAGACACTCCGAAGTTTTCATCAATTCCCATACTTTCCCCGGTTGATTTCATCTCCGGTCCCAGTATAGAATCTGCTTCAGGAAGTTTTATGAAGGGGAAGATAGATTCTTTAACCGCCACATGATTTATTTTCACTTCATCACACAGTCCAAAATCTTTGAGTTTTTTACCCATCATTAATTCCGCTGCGATCTTTGCCAGGGGCACACCCACAGCTTTACTCACGAAGGGAACAGTTCGGCTGGCCCGGGGGTTGGCTTCTAAGATGTAAATTTTGGGGTTATCCTCATCATCCATTTTAAATGCGTACTGGATGTTCATGAGTCCCACAACATCCAGTTCCAGTGCCAGTTTGGTGGTGTAATCCTTGATGATTTTTAAAATATCTTTAGAAAGACTTTGTGGGGGTATAACGCAGGCAGAGTCACCAGAATGGACACCGGCTTCTTCAATGTGTTCCATTATCCCTCCGATGAAAACTTGTTCTCCATCTGATAATGCATCCACATCTATCTCAATGGCATCTTCCAGGAATTTATCCACCAGTATAGGATGTTCAGGTGATATGCGCACTGCTTCTTTCATGTACTCCCGGAGTTCATTATCATCGTAGACTATCTGCATGGCCCGACCACCAAGAACATAAGAAGGTCGCACCAGCACTGGGAATCCAATCCGTTCTGCTACTTTGTGAGCATCCTCAAAGGAATGGGCAATACCATAATCTGCCTGGGGTATTTCCAGCTTATCTAAAACTTCAGTGAACCTTTCCCTGTCTTCAACCCGATCAATGCTTTCGTGTGGTGTTCCCAGGATACGCACTCCTTCCATGGCTAGGGGAACTGCCAGGTTAATGGAGGTCTGACCTCCGAACTGCACTATCACTCCGTATGGTTTTTCCTTATTGATGATGGCTAAAACATCTTCCAGGGTGAGTGGTTCGAAGTAGAGTTTACTGGAGATATCATAATCTGTACTGACTGTTTCAGGGTTATTGTTAATGATAATGGTCTCAATACCAGTATCTTTAAGAGCCATAGCTGCGTGAACACAACAGTAATCAAATTCAATACCCTGACCAATCCGGATAGGACCGGCACCAATTATTATAACCTTTTTATTATCAGAAACAGTAACTTCATCTTCTTCTTCATAGCAACCGTAATAATAAGGAGTTTTGGCTTCGAATTCTGCTGCACAGGTATCAACCATCTTGTAGGATGGAATTATTCCTTCTATTTCCCGAGCCTGTCTAATGAGGGGTTCATCCAGACCGGTGATCTGTGATATTTTATGGTCGGAAAAGCCCATTTTTTTGGTTTTACGCATTACAGTTGGTTCGAGAATGTTTTGAGCATTTAACTGGTTTTCCCAATTAATTATGTTCAGTATTTTATGAAGGAAGAATGGATCAATCTGGGTGATCTCCAGGATCTCTTCAACAGTCATCCCTGATTTTAATGCACTGTAAACCTGGAATAAACGTTCATCAGTGGCGTTTTTAAGTTTTTCTTCATCAAATTCTACTGTATCAAACCCGAAGCTTCCCACATCCAAGCTGCGGATAGCTTTGTGCATGGACTCTTCCAGGGTGCGGCCAATGGCCATAACTTCACCGGTGGATTTCATTTGAATCCCTATCTCGCGGCTGATGCCCTTAAACTTGTCAAATGGCCAGCGAGGTATTTTAGTAATGATATAATCCAGGCTGGGTTCAAAGGATGCCGGTGTTTCCTTGGTGATATCATTCTGAATCTCATCCAGTGTCATGCCCACTGCAATCTTGGATGAAATCTTGGCAATTGGGTATCCTGTGGCCTTGGAAGCCAGGGCACTGCTCCTGCTCACCCGGGGATTAACTTCAATAACCTTGTATTCTCCGGTGATGGGGTGTACTGCGAATTGTATGTTACAACCACCCTGTATCTCCAGGGCACGTATGATTTTAATGGAAGCATTCCTGAGGCGCTGGTTGTCCACATCAGAAAGGGTCTGTGAAGGGGCCACCACAATACTTTCCCCGGTATGAATTCCCATGGGGTCCAGGTTCTCCATGTTACATACAATGATACAGGTATCATTTTTATCCCGCATCACCTCGTACTCAAATTCTTTCCAACCCATTACGGACTGGTCAATGAGCACCTGGTTAATGTAGCTCATATCCAGTCCCCTGGTGGCGATCTTTTCCAGTTCCTGCTGGTTATGGGCCACTCCTCCACCAGTTCCACCCAGGGTAAAGGCGGGTCTGACAATAACCGGGTATCCTATTTCTTCAACTGCTGAAATTGCATCTTCTAAAGTGGATACTGCCCTGGCTTTGGGAACTGGTTCATTGAGTTCTTTCATGAAATGATCGAAAAGATCCCTGTCCTCCACGTTTTTAATAGTCTGGACTGATGATCCAATTACTTTAACTCCTTCCAGAGCACCGATCTGTTCCAGTCCAGTGGCAACATTCAAACCAGTCTGCCCACCCATGGTAGGAAGAATTGCATCTGGTTTTTCTTTTCTAATGATCTGGGCCACAATTTCAGGAGTTAATGGTTCCACGTAAACTGAATCGGCCATGTCCATATCGGTTTGAATGGTGGCTGGGTTACTGTTCACGAGTACGGTTTCAATACCCTCTTCCTGGAGGGATTTACAGGCTTGAGAGCCCGAATAATCAAATTCAGCGGCCTGACCAATCTGTATGGGGCCTGATCCGATGATTAGTACCTTGTTAATATCTTTATCCCGCGGCATTTCTAATCCTCTTTTGTCCTCTTCTATTCCCTATAATAAATTTAAAGTCGATACATGGTATTTAACATAATTTTAATCTATTTCAACCCTTTAAATCTCAAAATCTATTCAAACAGACTTTCTGTTAATATTTTTTAAGGTTTTCCACGAAGTTGTCGAAGTAATAATCAGTGTCGTGTGGTCCAGGTCCTGCTTCTGGATGGTACTGTACACTGGATATTGGGAGTTCCTGGTGTTCTATGCCCTCTACTGTGCCATCGTTAAGGTTTATCTGGGTTACATTTATGGGTAAATCTTCACAAGCTTTGTGATCAATGGTGAAACCATGATTCTGGGATGTTATGGAAACTTTACCTGATTTGAGATCCTTAACTGGCTGATTTATTCCCCGGTGTCCGAATTTCATCTTGTAAATCTTGGCACCAAATGCCATGGAAATAATCTGCTGTCCCAGGCAGATACCAAAAATTGGAAGTCTCTCAGAAAGTTTTTGCACAGTCTGGATGGTTTCACTCACCCTGCTGGGATCCCCGGGTCCACTTGAAACCAGGAGAGCTCCGGGTTCATAGTCCATAATTTCCTGGGGTGAAGTATTGTAAGGAAGCAGAACAACACCAATCTCCCTTCTGAGGAGCGCGTTGATACTGTTATTTTTTATTCCACAGTCTAGGACAACTGCCCGGTCTTTATATTCTTCTCCCAGTATTTTGGGCTGGGTTACTGAAACTTTATCCACCAGGTCAATGTATTCAATTCCTGGCTGGTTTTGGGCCATGGCCAGGAGTTCCTCATCATCAATTTCTTCTGTGGACAGCGCACCATTAAGAGCCCCGTATTTCCTGATCTTCAAGGTGAGGGAGCGGGTGTCAATGTTACTGATTCCTGGAATTTTATATTCCTCTAAAAAACCGGATAAGCTATTTTCAGAGTGGCTGTGTGATGGATAGGGGTTTTGTTCCTTAACTACATATCCTTCGGCTTTTATTCCATTGGACTGGAACCACTCTTTAGACACGCCGTAGTTACCCTGCAGAGGATATGTGGACATGAGGATCTGACCCTTATAGGATGGATCAGTAAGTGATTCCACATAACCGGTCATTCCAGTGGCAAAAACCACTTCTCCTGTTTTAATTGTTTGGTAACCGAATCCTTCTCCTTTTAATATTGTACCGTCCTCTAAAGCTAATTTGGCCTCTTTTTGCATTCAATCACCATGTTATAATATTACTATGGGCACCAATTTTTTTTATTTAATTTGATTGGGGCCTTCAATTTGCTAAAATGGATAATATTAAAAAATCTGCTAAATTTGTTTTACCTAACTTTTATCTTAAATTAATAGTCGGTTCAACTATTTTATCCTTATGAATTCGCGATCTTAGATATGGTTCTAAGGTCTAAATATCATTGCCTAACCTATGATATGTAATTGATTATTTATTCAAATTATCATTGATTTTCCATGAAATATGAACTACTTTAGAAACTTGATAATATATTGTGAATTAATGTTTTTATTCCTGTGAATCAGGGGTTTTTTTTATCTTTGTACTTCGTTTGGGGAACTTTTTTCCGGTGATTAATCAAAGTCTTCCAATAATTTGCCCATAACCACGGCGTCTTCCCCATCTTCATAATATTTTACTAGATGGGCTTTTTCCACAAAACCTAGTTTTTGATAGAATTTACGGGCTTCACGATTTTCTTTCCGTACTTCCAGGCGAATGCTATTCACATTATATCTTTTGAAGATTTCAAGTGCTGTTTCCACCAGTTGTGATCCAATTTTCTTTCTATAATATTTTTGATCCACGGCCAGGGAAATGATATGGCCTTCATCCTCAAACCTGATCCAAAATATAATATACCCCACCACAATATTATCTTCTTGGGCTACCAGAAAACCCGCTCCCAAGTTATAAAGATCCACCAGAACATTGGATGGATAGGGGTCATCAAAGGAGGATAATTCAATTTCCAGGACTCTTTTAAGGTCAGGACGTTTGAATTCTCTTATTATCATGAATTTCTCCATTTACGAGTGATAAAAATGTGGAGTGACTTTACGGATTACATTATCAAACATTATTCCCAATCTTCCAGTATCGTGGAAGTGGCAGTGGGACACTTTCCGCAGGTTGCATGCGACCTGAAGAAACATCTTAAGGTGGATATCATCATGACTGATATTAAACCTTACCATGATGAGATCATCCTAGATGATATTAGACAACCTAACTTAAAAATATATAAGAATGCTGGACTTATTTATTCCATAAGACCTCCTGAAGAATTACACCCCTACTTGGAGAAGCTTTCAGTAAAAACAGGGGCAGATTTAATAATAAAACCCCTTTCAACGGATTCTATTAACATTAAGGGGAAAATGGATTTAGTTAATTATAAGAAAGCAGTTTTCTATAAAAAATCTTTAAATAAGGGTTTATAAAGAAATATTAAATGAGTTATAAAGAAGTTGATGTGCAAATTAAATGAACTAATATTAACTGTATGCAGGTTACTCTGGTATTTTAAATAAACATCAAACATAAATCACAAATATTTAAAAAATAATATTATTTTTCAAATCGTATCCAATAATATCATATTCAATGTTTTAGGTGCATTTCCCATGAAATGGAAAAAATTAAGCGTAGATGAAACTTTAAAAACCCTCAATTCAAGTATTAATGGGTTAAATAGTTCTGAGGCTCAAAAAAGATTATCAGAACATGGTAAAAACGAACTGGTTGAGGAGAAGAAGGCCGGACCAATCACTATCTTCTTTGGACAGTTCAAAGACATACTCATCCTGATCCTGCTCATTGCCGCAGTTGCAGCATATTTCGTGGGAGACACCCTCGATGCAATTGTAATACTCATTGTGGTTATTATAAACGCAGTGGTTGGATTCATCCAGGAATACCGTGCTGAGAAGGCAATGGAGAAGCTCAAAGGACTCATATCTGCTGAAGCGGTGGTTTTGAGGGATGGTCAGGAGCAGAAAGTACCTGCAGGAGAACTCACCCTGGGGGATATTGTTCTTTTAGAGGAAGGAGATAATGTACCGGCTGATCTCAGGATAGTTGAAAGCTACGACCTTTTGATAGATGAATCAGCCATGACTGGAGAATCATTACCAGTTGAAAAACACCCCAACACCATATCTAGTGATGAACACGGCTCAGAAAACATGGCCTTCATGGAAACTGATGTTGCATCTGGCCGTGGTAGGGGTGTTGTGGTGGAAACTGGTATGGACACCGAGATCGGTAAAATCGCGGAGATGATCCAGGGAGAAGAAGAAGAAACACCCTTACAGCAAAAAATAGCCAGTCTCGGTAAGACTTTAGGATTACTGGCTGTCGTGGTCTGTTCAATTGTTTTCGCACTTGAGTATTTCCAGGGAACACCCCTGGTGGAAACATTCATGACCTCGGTTTCCCTGGCAGTGGCTGCTGTTCCTGAAGGACTCCCTGCAATCTTAACCCTTACACTGGCCCTGGGAATGCAAAGAATGGCTAAAAGCAATGCCATAGTCCGCAAACTCCTGGCAGTGGAAACTTTAGGGTCCTGTAACGTTATATGTACTGATAAAACCGGAACACTAACCCTGAACCAGATGACAGTCCGGGATGCCAGAGTAACTGACCCTGAAATGGTTTACACCATAGCTGCACTCTGTAACAATGCCACTCAGACTGATGATGGTAAATTACTGGGAGATCCCACCGATGCATCACTCTTACTTTATGCTAATGAGAATGGTTACAACCGGAAGGAAATGGAGGAAAAAAATCCAAGATTACTGGAAATACCATTAGACAGTACCCGTAAAAGGATGACCACTGTCAATCAGATAGGCCCGGATAGGTACATCCTGATAAAAGGAGCCCCCGAGGTTTTACTCCAGAAATGTTCCCAAATTGATGGTGAAGATGGAGTATGCTCCATCAAACCAGAAGACACTGAAAATGCAATGAAAGACCTTCAAGAAATGACTGGAAGCGCACTTCGTGTTCTTGGATTTGCCTACCGCAAACTGGGCCCTGAGGAAAACCTGGAAGATAAGGAGGAACTGGAAAAAGACCTTATCTTTGCGGGTCTAGTGGGTATGATGGACCCACCAAGGGAAGAAGCTAGACAAGCCATTGCCCAGGCTAAAAAGGCAGGTATAAGGGTAGTGATGATCACTGGGGACCATAAGGATACTGCAGTAGCCATAGCAAGGGAAATAGGTATTGCTGAAGGTGAAATCGTTGCACTCACCGGCAGTGACCTGGACAAACTCAGTGACCAGGAATTTGAAAATATGGTGGATGATGTCAGTGTATACGCCCGCGTGTTCCCTGAACAGAAGGTTAGAATTGTTGAAACCCTTAAAAAGAAGGGACATGTTGCATCCATGACTGGAGATGGGGTAAACGATGCTCCTGCCCTTAAAAAAGCAGCTATTGGTGTGGCCATGGGAAGTGGTACCGATGTTGCCAAGGAATCTGCGGACATGCTCCTTCAGGATGATAACTTCGCCACCATAGTCAAAGCAGTGGGTGAAGGAAGAACCATATTCGACAACATCCGTCGTTTTGTCCGGTTCCAGCTTTCCACTAACATCGGAGCCATACTCACCATTACGTCAGCCTCTGTAATGGGATTACCAATCCCCTTTAACCCCATACAGGTTTTATGGATAAACATAATAATGGATGGACCTCCTGCCCAATCTCTGGGTGTTGAACCACCAGAAAAGGGTGTTATGGAACGCCCACCCCTCAAGGAAGAGATCATTCCCCGGAGAAACCTCATTAAAATAGCAGTGGCCGGGGTGGTCATGACAGTTGGTACACTGGCACTGTATTATTACCTGTTATCCGGTGGCACAGACTTAACCAAGGCCATGACCATGGCTTTCACCGTCTTTGTAATGTACCAGATATTCAACGTGTTCAACTGCCGGTCTGATGGAGGATTCACCAACAAATTCTTCTTCATAGCAATTGGAGCATCATTCCTGCTGCAATTAGGAGTAATATATCTACCGTTCCTGCAAGGAGTCTTCCGTACCACGGCCCTTGGTGCGTTTGATTGGGTTGTAATCCTACTGGTTGCCTGTACTATATTCATCAGTGACTGGCTGGTTGGAAAGTTCATAAAATGAACTCTTCCCCCACATTCCTAAGTGGGGTAATCCATTAAACTAGGAATAAAAGTTCAGGATTAAGGTCAAATAAAAAATCAGGGTTAAAGAAATCTAGGTAAAAAGACAGGTTAGAGGTTTAACAGGTTAGAGGTTAAAAAATGAATGTGTTGGTAATGGCAGGAACCAGTGATGCCAGGAAGATCATTTCTGATCTTTCAGAAGAGGAAAGGATCAGTGTTCTGGCCACTGCCACCACCCCTCACGGAGTGGAACTGGCACAGAAATCCGGGGCAAATAAAGTTCTGGAAGGATTTTTTGATTCTGAAAAATTGACTAATATTATACAAGATAATGATATTGAACTTTTAATTGATGCCACCCACCCATTTGCAGCAGCAGCTACTCAAAATGCGATAAAAGCTTCAAATACTGTGAATGTACCATATATTCGTTTTGAAAGACCTGAAACTGCACTTCCTGATAGCGATCTTATTCATCATGTTCATTCCTTTGAGGATGCTGCACTTATTATCAAGGAAATACTTGACCAAAGTGAGTATTTAAACCATGAATCTTTAAACAAAAGTGAGTTTTCAAAGGAACGAAGTTTTTCAAAGAGTTTTGCAAATGGTAAAGTTTTACATCTAGCAGGTGTGAACACCATCCATTACGTTACTGAGGTAATTTCCCCAGAATTTGTTGTTGCCCGGGTTCTTCCCACAGTTTATTCTGTAAAAAAATCTCTGGAACTGGGCATACCTCATGATAATATTATTGCCATGGAGGGAACCTTTTCGCCAAGTTTTAATGGTATTCTCATGGAAGAATTCCAGATAAAAGTGGTTTTAACCAAGGAAAGTGGTCAGAGTGGGGGTACCATGTCCAAAATTCAGGCGGCAATTATGGGGAAAGTGCCGGTGGTGATTGTAATGAGGCCAGAAATAGAAGAGTTAAATGGGAAGCTAGTGTTTAATAAGGTTGAGCTTCTTGTTGCTGAGGTCATTTCTAGAAGTCATGATGAGTGTCAGAATGGATTAGATAATTAAAATTTCTAGTAAACTAATTCATGAAAAAAAGAGGTAGAAGTAGAATAAGCCTCAGCTCGCCCATCAGTCATCACCAGTTCAGAGCTCATAGGGTTCATCATTGGCCTTTGATTTTGTATGTTATTTTTCTCAATAATTTTCAATATTTTTTTAATCAAATATTTTTTCCAATTAATGAAAATACTTCAATAAATACTTTAATTTAAAATAAAAAAATAATGAGGGGCACGGATGCTTATCCGTACATCACTCCAGCTTCTTTTCGTATTTCTTCGTCACGTTCCATGCCAATGATCTTATCCACTGCATCCAGGAAGTCGTTCATAACCACAATGGGTCTTTCTTCCCTTATGGCGAACATACCTGCCTCGGTACAGATTGCTTTAAGATCAGCTCCGGATGCACCGTCACTGAGGTTGGAAATGAGATCTATATCCACATCTTCTTCTAAGGTCATTTTTTTAGTGTGGATTTTGAGTATTTCCCTTCTACCATCCTCGTTGGGTATGGGTACTTCGATGAAACGGTCGAATCTTCCGGGTCTTAGTAGAGCGGGGTCCAGGATATCGGGTCGGTTGGTGGCAGCAACTATTCCCACGTCTCCCCTTCCTTCAAATCCGTCCATCTCTGCTAATAGCTGCATGAGGGTTCTTTGAACCTCACGGTCACCACTGGTGGAACTTTTGAGTCTTTTAGCGGCTATGGCGTCTATTTCATCTATGAATATTATGCTGGGGGCTTTTTCCTTGGCCAGTTCAAAGACACCACGCACCAGGCGGGCTCCTTCTCCAATGTATTTTTTCACAAATTCAGAGGCCACAATTTTTATAAAGGTGGCATTGGTTTCATGGGCCACGGCTTTGGCCAGTAAGGTTTTACCAGTACCTGGAGGTCCATAGAGGAGTACTCCTTTTGGTGGTTCTATTCCTATTTTGGTGAATAGTTCTGGTTTTTTAAGTGGTAATTCAACGGTCTCTTTGATCTCCACGATCTGTTCTTCGAGTCCGCCTATCTTTTCGTAACTTACATTTGGTTTTTCTTCAACTTCCATACCAGTTACGAGTGGATCTTTTTCAGATGGTAAAACACTGACAATGCTGAATGTCTGCTGGTTAAGGGCTACTCTTGCTCCTGGTTCCAGTGACTTTTCATCCAAGAAACGGGAATATCCAATTACAAAGTGTGGTCCGGTACTGCTTTTCACCACTACCTTACCTTCATCTAGGACTTCGGTTACAGTGGCAATTACCAGTGGTGGTGAGCGGAACCTTTCAATTTCCCCACGGAGGGATTTTACTTCTCGGTCCAGTCGCATCTTCTCGTTTTCAATTAGAAGCTTGTCTTTTTCAAGTTTCCTAACCTTCCACATCAGATTTCTTTTAGTCTTGGCATTATCCTCTTTCAGGATTTTTATCTCTTTTTTAAGGTCTTCTATCTTTTTTAAGATGTTTTGGGATGTTTTTTCCATCTTACAAGTTCACTCCTCATTAGGTTGGTGAAGAATAATATCCGCTTATATTGATATTATTTATTGGGTTTATTGTCCCTAATAATATTTAAGTATTGAGGTGTTCTAAGTATATACCAATTAAACTATAAAGATTACCAATTAAAACTAAAGGGATCATCATGAGATGTGAGATATGCGGAAAAAAGGTTATTGGAAAGCCAGTTAGAACGAAAATTGAAAATTCTATTATGTTAACATGTAATGATTGTTCAAAATTTGGTAAAGTACAAAGAGAACCCCCAAAACCTCAGAGAGGTCCTGGTAGCAGGCCACCTGCAGGTAGAAGACAATCATTTAGATCTCAGGAACCAACACATGAAGTTATTGAGGATTACCAGAATGTAATCCGGAAAGCTCGTGAGAAAATGGGTTGGTCCAGGGAAGATCTGGGTGAAAAGATATACGAGAAGGTTTCAGTGATACACCGTTTGGAATCAGGGAAGATGGTTCCTGATCTGAAGTTAGCACGGAAACTGGAAAGAAGCTTGAAGGTAACTCTACTTGAAAAAACAGACCAGGCACAAATGGATGATTTACGTGGTGCCCATATGCAAAAAGCCACTATAGGTGATATTGCAAGAATTAAAAAGGGTTAAGAAGTTATAAAAAGGTTATTAAGTTAAGGTAGTTTTAACTTTTTTACCTTAACTATTCTTTTATTTTGGTTGTATTTTAAAATAGATACTTTTCTAGTTGTTTTTATTTTTTCCTCGGTTTTTTCAGATTTGGGTTTTTAGCAGAATAATACCCTTTAAGTGGGGGAAGGGTATTGAAAATCTTTTTTATCTTTTCCCATTGAGTATACTCTTTGCTTATAACCAGTATATGCGCTGGGGGGTGTATTTTTTTTATCTGGAGAATACTGCGAGTTGCATCTTCCTGAACTGATACTACAACCGCAATTTTAGATCTAGACCTTAATTTAGCATTTAATATGCTCTGTGCATATTTATCCGCCATGCTATTTTCCATAATTCTAGGGGTCCCATTGATCTTGAGTCCTGCATGTCTTTCAATATCTGCCAGGCTGTTAAGAATTTTAGTCTGGTTTTCAGCACGAATTAGTATCAAAGTCATGGTTTACCGCCTTTTTTTAAGGAAAGAACTGATTAATGTGCTGCGGAATAATACCAGGATTATCAGTATCAATCCAATTGCAGTCTGTATACTCCCGACAATATCCAGTAGTGATGTGCTTATAGGTAGATTCCATGGTGGGGAAGTTCGGCCATCTGGAAGGGGCTTATAATAAACTCCCACAGAACGGGTGCTTTCCACGATGTTTATATCCTTAGGTTCTATGTAGTTTACACCAACCAGGTTACCATTGTCTATGGCTTTATTTATAGTGCTGGCTATTGTGGCACTGTTAAAACCATTTTTCTTAACTGAATACTGTACAAGCTCCTGTGTGGTTTCACTGATTCCTGCTGCATCAGTTCCGTAAGTTGAAACTGAGGTAGTGTTGCTGGTGACAGTTATCTTATCACTTAATGCATCTGTAGCAGAAACTGTTTTCAGTGCAGTGCCATCATAGGGACAGGTCTGATAGTTATCTGCTGCAGGGAATCCAATACTCCACCCACAGGTGGGACATTCTTTGGAATATGCTTCGTCCATAGGGTAACCGGTTGTGTTCAATTTGGCTGGAGTGAACATGTCTCCAGTGGATATGGAAGATACCAGGTTATTTCCTCCTCCCCCATACTTTTCACCAGCATCCTGTGCTACTTCTGCCATTGCTGAGCCCAAGATTTTGGTGGCCGGATAACCATCACGAATCATTTTACCAATGTTAATTGCGGTTTGCTGACGTACAGCTTCTGCTGTTCCGTAAAGGGGGTTTCCTTCAGTGTTACGCAAGTGTATTATAGCACCCTTTGTTCCAGCTGGAAGTACTGCAACTCCGTCTGAGGCATGAGGTGTAACTGTGATAGTGCCGTCATTAGCCACAGTCACCACATAAACATCATAGGATCCTCCCACTGCTGCTCCCTGGGTAGCAGTTCCTACCATTACCCTGATTCCTGAGTAACTATTGGCTGCATTTGCAGCAGTGCTGGGTGAAGCACCATTTTCCAGTGAGGTTAATGTACTGGTGATTGCTCTTAGTCTCTCAGTTGAATTACCTTCTCCCCCTGAGAGAACTGAGAAATGCTTTTCCTTGGATAAAATGAAGGTGGACTGGAACATGTTATCTGCAAAGGACATACTGCCTGCTGCAGCTCCATTGGGATCGGTTCCAGTGGGGTCGGTGATGACCACTATGTTACAAGTGGCAGCGGAGGTGTTAACCAACAATGCTATGGTCACCAGGAATACCAGAATTGTTTTCAAACGTTTATCAATCATCTTTACTTCACCTAGAAGTTCCGTTTACTTGCACTGTAGAAAAGTCTTCAATGACGTTAACGGTTAATATACCTGTACTTTTGTCCAGTTGCACATCCGCAGCTTTGATTGGTGTTAGTGTCGTTCCTGGAATGGTGGAAAGCATCGCTGCCTGACGTGCATTTTCCAGGGCTTCATTCATGGGCACCTTTCGTTTACTGGTTATGAGAGTATCCCCCTGAATATAACTCCCAGTTCTAAAACCCACATTGGCAATGTTGGTTCTTATGGATTCAGTGGGCACAATATCGTTTCCTTTAACTATAACTCCTGATATTGCAACTCCCTGATCAGTTCCATTAGATGAAGCATAAGACATGTATGACATCACTCTTCCAGATGTGATAAGAATAAATGCCAACATTAAAATAATCAGGGTATCTCTTCTTACCTTTATGAACATATTTTTTCACCTGCTAATTAACTCATTATAAATTCCTATTATCTCGTAAACTTGTTTTTTGTTTTGTAAATATTTTTAATCTTGTAAATCTATCAAATTATCCCTTGAATTTATCCAAATTTTAATATCTTCCTTGTATTTCACCGCAGCTTCACCCATACATACCACGGCATCTGCATCACATTCTAATCCTTTTTTAAAGCCTTCTATCACTTGTTCTCTGGTGGCTCCCAGGGTTCCCTCACGGAATTTTTCAGGTTCTACAGAGGGTGTTATGATCTTTTCAGATGAAATATATTTTTCTGAAGCCAGTCGGGAGTAATAAGAGGCAGGTATAATAAAATCGGCGTTGGACATTGCTCGCATGATAATATCCGTATCCCCAGTCTTTCCTGATTCTGATGATATGGTTATGACTACTGCTAGTTTATCATAAGTTTTATGGAGCTCTCTGAGTACTGTTTCCACTCCAGAGGGATTGTGCCCATAATCAACAATTAAATCCAGATTTTCACTTTCATAAATGTATTCTAAACGTCCCGGAACCCCTTTAAATGTTATGAGATATTTTTTAATGTCTTCAAGGGGCATTTTCAACAATTCATGGCCCACTGCAATAGCTCCCAGGGCATTGTAAACATTGTGCAGTCCAGTGATCCCCATTTCCATTTCAATCTTCTTATCATGGGTTTGCAGAATAAAACTGTTACCACGGATATTTGTGGCCAGATAATCTGGAATAGTACGTTTTAAACCACACTGGCACTCATAGTATCCTACTCCTGAAACTGTTTCGTGCAGTATGACTTCTTCCCCACACCAGCATTCCTTCTTACTTTCGCCCTGAACTTCGTGTTCAACTCCAAAAGTTACCAATTTCCCCTGATAATCCATCTTGGAGATAAGTGCCATAATGGTAGGATCATCTCCATTAACCACTACAGTTTTGCCCTTAAGCTCTTCTAAGAGTTCCCCCTTAATAAGACTGTAATGCATGAAGTCATGTCCGTTGTTCAGGTGATCCGGGTTTATGTTGGTTATAACCCCGCAGGAAGGATGGCATCTGTCCATTATGAACTTCAAATCCCCTGTATTCCCTTCAGTACCAGTTTCCACCACTGCAATATCTCCAGCCAATCTGCATTGTAATGGTGGGATGTACTCAATATTCCCCTGAAGAGTCATGAAACCATGTTCTGTTGGTTTTAATCCGGCATTATAACAGAAATGCTTCAGGAGGGTGGTGGTGGTAGTTTTACCGTTGGTTCCAGTGATGCAGATAACTGGTTTATTTGGGGTAATCTGTTTCAGGAGATCCTCCACTTCCATAAGCTGAGCCGAGCTGTCTTCTATCCTGTGGAACAATTTCGAAGTTTTTTTGAGGCTGGGTGGTGGTATTATATAATCTGATGACTTAAAAAACGCTTCTGGATGTTCATTCAGGTAAATTTGGGTGTTATAATCATTTAAAGTATAAAGGAATGGGCAATTATTGGAACTATGAATGTCAGTGCATATTACATGATGACCATGATCCATAAGGACTCTGGCAGCCAGGTTACCCACAACGCCACACACACCAATAACTCCGTAGGTTTCCATTCTTTTTTGAGGAATTTTTTCCACCTCAGATGAATGCTTGTCCATATCTGTACTCATTTATTTAACACCGACTTGTTTCTCTAATTCTTTTCACGTAATCTGTCAATACTTTTATTTTCGCGTATCAATACTTTCTTATCATCTGATCTTTAATTATGAGTATTGATTACCTTTTGATTAATGAAATGTAAATTCATGGTGTAATTTGTTTAAACAATTTACCATGGTATCTTTGAAATATTTCAATGGGTTAATTGAACGTATTCCTTTAAGTGTATTGATTTTGGGTTTATAGGAATTTATCAAGGTTATTTCTATTATTTGACCTTAATAAATTCATTTATAAATGATTTGAATAATCAAGGATGAACCCTAATCCTTCCTTTTTTTTAATGAGAGTTAATGAATATATTGGGAATATTAGTGCTAAATGGAATAAATAATATAGGTTTATTTATATTGGAATTTTATTTTAGTGGAATAAAATATAATCGATAGAACATTAGTGATAGAAACATGAAATTATCATTTAATTTAAGTTAAAATATTAAGATTAATGATTTATTTTGTTAGGATTAATGATTTATTCGACAGTTATACTTTTTAAAACATATGATGCGGGGTCCATGCCCTGAGCACCGATAAGAAGTATGCTATCCCTTTTATGGGATGATTTTAAAGCTTTTTTTAATGCATCTACCAGAGTTTCATAATGGATGTAATTGATTCCTTCCTTTTGCAGTACATCTATAAATACCTTTTTCTCAGAAGTTTTAACCCAGTTAGCACTATCCACCACATCCTGGCTACTGGTCAATATTAAGTTACAGTTGAGATTTTTAACAGAATCAGCAACAGCCTGAGCGTTTAATTTGTTAAGTGAGTTTCCTCTGGAACCCCTAATGGCACAAACCACATGAAGATTTCCGGAAGTCAGATCAGCTGCACTGTTAATGGTGGCTTTTATTCCCTGGGGGTTGTGTGCGAAGTCATCAATAATGAGTGGCTCAGTTCCCAGTACCGTGAACCTGCGTTTTAAGGGATTATAAGATTTAACTGCTTTTATGATGATTTCGGGATTAATTTCAAGAGCAAGTACTGTGCTCACTGCTGCAAGAGTGTTCTGGATGAAATGAGGACTTTTAAATGGAAGATCTTCCAGGGGGATGAGTAGTTTTCCTTTGTGGAAGATTCCTTCTTCATGGAATTCAACATTGGATCCTGAGCCATAGAATATAACCTTTTTTTCTGGTGAAACCAGACTCTGCATGTTACGTATTAGTGGATCGTCACAATTTAAAACCACATAATTCCCTTTGAATCCTTTCAATGTGCCTGAAATTTCTTTTGATGCTTCTTCCAGAGAATTCACCAGGCTAATGTGGTCCAGTGCCACGTTGGTTAGGACCACTACTTGTGGTTGGATTGCACTGGTCATGAGATGGGCGTGGTCGTCCATGTTCCTGTCATCCCATCCCTGAACCTCTGAAACCTCCAGAACAACCGCATCCAGATTTCCATCAAACTCAGCAATCTGTTTAGCTACCATGGGATCGATCAGGGTGTTAAACTCTGATTCTGAGTCAGTATTGGTGTGAGCAGTGTAACCTGCTTCTACTAAAATGGAATGTATCATGTGGGTGGTGGTGGATTTGCCGTTAGTCCCACTTACCACTATTCTTAGGGTATCGGGGGCGTAAGTATCAAGGGCCCACCTAAGGGCAAAGGCATTAATTAATTCGATTTTTTCAGTTAAAATAATTGGAAAATTAAGTTTTTTGGCGGTTTCAATTGCGTTTCCACGGGCATCCTGGGTTATCACACATGAAGCACCTTTATCAGAGGCTATTTGCACACCTGTTTCATCAATCCAGTGCCTTATGATAGCGTCACCGTTTCCTGCATCCTTTAAAATATTAAATATGCCGATTATAACCTGATTATTGCCAATTAACTCTCCCTGGCATTTTTTAGCCAGATATGAGGTGGTAAGTTGTTTCATTGTATGTCCTATTCCTGAATTGTATTCCCACAGAGTTAAATCATGATTAAAGTATAAATTGATATGTTAAAATAGCTGCCACACAAATTATGAGGGTAATTGACCAGTAAAGGACGATTATCTTTTTTTCAGAGAGTCCCTTGTAATTTAATGTGTGATGTAAAGGTTCAACAGGCAATTTTATAATATGAGAACGGTGCATGAGGCTGACAATTACTGAGATGATTGGTATGGCCAGGGCAATAACTGCAAAGTAGATAACATCACCCAGAAAACCGGCAGTAATGTATCCTGCTCCCAGAGCAAAGGAACCAGTATCTCCCATGATTATGCTTGCAGGATAATGGTTGAACACCAAAAAACCAGCTGAAACTCCAGTTAAAACTGCAAAAGGCATTGCAGCGGTGGGATTTCCAGTTATAATTGAAAAAATAGCACAGGAAGCAGAGGCAATGGTTAATATGCCTGCAGCAAGCCCGTCCATTCCATCAATAAGGTTCACTGAGTTAATGGAACCTATAATACCAAAGATCACCACGGGAATGATGAATATTCCTGCTTCAAATCCTAAAACCGCACTGCTAACTGCCCCTGTAGCTGCCAGGAAAACTCCTATAACAATCTGGGCCAGTATTTTATCTCTTTCTTTCCCTTCAGTTTTTATCGGTGTTTCTCCGGTGATTTCAACTTTTCCATCATCTAATAAATCTGGAAGATCACTTCTGGCCTTTTCTGTTGCAACCCTGGCTTCTTCACCGGGTTTAAGAGTTAAACGGCCTATGGTTATGGGATTGGTGGAAATGTTACGTGCCACTTTCTGCACTTCCTTGATCTTCAATCCCAGAAGATCATCCAGTAATCCCACCAAACCGGAGCTTAACATGATCAAAACGGTAAGAACCAGATTTTTTTCATTAAAATAAACTGCTGCCGCCAGTGCTGCTCCCAGGAGCATGGCCAGGCCGCCCATGGTAGGGGTGCCTGTTTTATGTTTGTGTTCTGTTACTATGGGGCTGTCAGTTACATCCGCATCTTTGAGTATCTTACGAACGAAGTAAGTGAAGAATATTGTAGCTAAAAATGTTAAAATTAATGTTAAAATTAGTGTTTCTGTATTGCTCAATTTACCACCTATTATATGACCTCTATAACAATGAAATTATATTATGAATTTAAAGAATTTTACTCTGTAGAATTGTAATAATCTTAAAAATGAATGCTTAAACATTCATAATCAATTCAAATTGAATGTAGATTATTATTCAAACTGAATGTCAAATTATTAGATTGTAAGTATATATCCATACCCTTTTTAAAGATTACTTGTATTTAATCAGTTTATTTATTATAACTTTTTCCAGATTATTATTTCAAAGTAATTTTTATTGGATTTTATTCTTTAATTTTATTCCCCAAATCTAAATTAAGTTTTCCCGCAGTTTCAAGAGCATTTTCCTCATCTTTGCCTCGAATGGTTATTCTTTGATGTTTTTTGGGGCCGTGAATTATCCAGCTATTTTCTCCGTGAAATTTCCGGAATCCGAAATTGTTACGATCACTGGAATAATCTCCCACTGGAATTTCCAGTGCAGAATACTCTTTTTTCCGTTTAACCACTTGATCAGCACTCCATGAACCCGTGGCCATATCCACCATTTCCTGTAAGGGGTATATATCACAGGATGCGGCAGTCAGGTAACGGGTTCCACTGGGTCTAGTGTTAATTTCCAGTACAAATGTTTCATTATCTGCAGGGGTCAATATGAGATCAAGGTCTGATGTGCCTTCAACACCCATTAATTCCCCTATATTTTGGGCAATCATTTGGATGGTATGGTTAAGTTCATGGGTGTCTGTATTTTCCACATTAAGTGGTGCTTTTTTTATTTTATGCAGGGGGTGGATGCAGTCAAGGGTTGTTCTACCTTTATAAACCGGGACCAACGGAACAGAGTGTCCATTCCATCTTAAAATTTCCACGGATATTTCAATTCCATTTAAGAATTTTTCTGCCAGGGCACTGCTGTAGTGCTCCAGGTAATCAATAACATCATCCCTGGATAATGCGATCTTAATGTCTTTACCACCCTGTCCCTGTGACTGTTTAAGAACCTGAGGAAATTCATTTAAATCCTGTTGGTGGTCAGAGCTGATCAAACTGTATTCTGGTGTTTTTATATTATTTTCCACCAGAAATTTTTTGGTTTTTACCTTATCCCCTGAGATTGAAACAGCATCTGGTGGTGATGCTACTACCGGTAAACCATAATCTCTTTCCAATTCTTCTTTAAGCAAAGCCACATCAAAAAGAGGACCATCAATCCCTATAAGTGGAACTACTCCATCAACATCTTCTTTAATGGCAATTTCTTTGGGATGATCCATTCCACGTGGAACAATGTAATGGGAATCCGCCAGATTTAGATTAGGTGATTCAGGGTTTGATTCAGTTAGAACTGTGTTTATTCCTTTATTTTTAGTGTAGAGAGCCACATCATCAAATAGACGGGCCCCGATAAACAGTAATTTCATTTTTATGGCCTATTTTTTAGTTTTATATAGTCTTATATTTTGATTCATATAGAATATTTGATTCATGTAAAATAGAGTTATGTTAATTCAGTGGGTTAGATATTTACATGTTATCCATTTCAAGGGTTATGGTTTCCAACTAATAAAATTAAAGTTTTACAAATTGCAATATTGTCATATTATTGGAATTTTTACCTTATTGGAATATTCTCATTTTTTGTACTGGGAGATGGAGTTTTTATAAGTGGTATTCCTTTAACTGATAATAAATCCATCTTTTGGCTGATATTCTCCCTTTAGCTAAATAATGAATCTATCTAGGGTAGAATATCTAATTAGATGTTTTAAATTGGATTATTATTGTTTAATCCAAATTTGAATTAAAATGTTAGAGTATCTTTCCTTAAGTAGAATATCTAAAAGTTTTTTAGCACATGTTTAAACAACTTTAAAACATAATTTAAGCTTTCCTGTATTTTAGGGGAAATTTCACAGATTAAATTCATGTTTTCAGGTTGTATTCCCAGTAACATGATTTCAGCAGGTGTAGTTGATTCTAGATATTTAATTAAGAAGGATAAGGGCATTGCATGTGTGGATATGCTGTAGTTTGCGATTTCTTCTATGGACACTAACTTTATGTGACCCGGGGATTTATTCATTTCCACAGCATCTAAAAGGATGATATGGCTTGGATTTTCTCTTTTTATGGCGCCAGTGAAATTTTCTGGCACAGTTTTCCCGTCAAATACAGTTATATTTTCGTTTTCAAGAATTGATAATTTCTGGGCCAGAATAGATCCCAGACCATCATCACCTCTCATATCATTCCCGATTCCCAGTATCACTACTTTCTCTGGATTTTTAAGAAAATGTTTTAATTGATGCTCTAAGAGTATCTAACCCACCTCCCATGGAATAATTTAGTTTTAATATGATTTCATCTCCTTTTTCCACATTTAACTGGTTGGTGGGAACTAAAAGCGGAGGATTAAGCATGGGTGTTGGTCCGCAGATAAAATTAGGTGTTAAAAGGGTGAAAGTTGTGAGTTTAATCCCTGAAACTGTTCCATTATTATTGATGGGAACAGTGATGCTGTAGTCAATTTCAGGATTTATGTGTTCTTTAAAATTAATTTTATCGTATATGATAAGTTCGCTCATTAATCTGTGTTGTGGACTTTTCCCTTCATGGTAACAGGGGTGGGCAATGTTCACATCAAGTGCTTCCACTCCATTAAATACTCCGCAGGGGATAATATTTCCATCTTTTTTCAGATATTTTCGCACAGAATTAAGAACTGGGACCTGGTCTTCGTCTATTAGAGCAGTATCCATCATTTCACAGATTATAACATCTGCTTTTTCAGGAAAAGAAATAGTTTTAGCATTGTTTACCATCAAGGAAACGTTTTTAAATTTGCTAAGGTTTTTTCGGGCGATCTTGGCTGTAACCGGATCTTTTTCCACGGCGTATACTCTACGAGATAATGGAGCTGCCCAGGAGCCAAGTACTCCTGAACCAGTCCCTAAATCGTATATTACACCTTTAGATTTTTCACGTATTACTTCGTAAAATGCTGTCAGCCGCTCGGTATCTGATAGCAAGTTTTGTTGATAGGATGTAATTTTCATCCTGTTAATCTTAGTAAGTAAGTGTATTATTATTTTTGTCTTAATTTTGTCCACTGGCGGTACTGGTTAGTTTAACGTGTTCTACTCCTTTGAGCCTCATAATCTTTTCAGTGAGGTCACGGATGTATTTAACGTCTCCTTTAACAACTACTACTTCTAGACAGTATTTTTCAGTCATGTGCACGTGCATAACAGCGTTGATGTATTCTCGGAAGTCGTGCTGGATGTCAGTGAGGTCTTCCATTACTCCAGTATAGTGGTGGTCGTAGATCACTGCAATGATTCCTATACGGTCACCTTCCATTTCTTTCATCCACTGGTATCTGACGATGTAATCTTTTAATGCGTCTCTGATACCTTTGGATCTGGATTGGTATCCTCTATCTTTTAATACTTCATCAAATTCATTTAACAACTTTTTGGGTAATGACATGCTTATTCTCATCAAATTGGATCCCTCCGGATATTTAATATTATATTACAGTTTTATGGTATTTAAATCTTGCAAAATACCTAAAATATTGTTCGCGTCCAACAATTTTTAATTGTCAGATATGAACATTTTTTTGTTTAATATAATAAATCTTGATATATAAACCTTATCATAATCTTAATAACTTCATACTGGGCTGTGAATGATTTTTGGATCTGGCTTAGTATGGTCCCAATAAAACAGCTTAAAATTAATTTTTCAGGTATTATTGTATGATTTTTTTTAAAAGATCATTATTTTCCCTTAAAAACGTTAAATATACCTTAATTCAACGCATATCCTAATTATATCTATTTAAATCTCAAATTGAGGGAATGAAAAAAATATTTCAAAAACCTATTTCATACTAAATTTGCATACTAATTAAGATTCAGTTTGAATTTGGGTCAAATTTCATTGATTTAATAGTTTTTAAGTTAAGGTTTAAAATTAGTGGATGCAGAACCAATTTTCTAACTTTTATTAACTCTAGTTTGTTTCCTTTTTTTCAATAATTAGCTTTTTCTTTAATAGTTATTATTTAGATAGTTTATTTAACAGAAATTTCAAACATGATCCCTGAATTTCAAACAATAAATTGTAGCTCTACACCGGTTGAACTTTCAGTTCGTAGATCCTTGTCATAATAGTTTGGTCATAAATTACTTGGTCATATAATTACTCATTTTTATATCAAATTAAATTAATATTCCTTTGATTTTAATGATCCAATTCCATAATACCTTTTAATAGTCCATACTAAAGTTTACTAATAATGTAATGCATATTCTATATCTGGAGATAAATGAGGATATGTGATGTTCTATAATGGTGAGAAAATGAAAGTTAAAGAGGCAATGAACCAAGATGTTATAACCATTACTTCCAGTACTCGTCCACCAGAAGCTTTTCAAAAGATGTACAAAGAAGGAGTTCGAAGGCTTTTTGTTATGGATGAGGATGGTGAACCTTTGGGTGTGGTTTCTTATTCGGATCTTATTGGAGTTCTGGGAACCATCAAACCTTCAGCCAAAGATGTAGTTTCACTACAGATTACTGATATAATGTCCAAAGAAGTCATCACCATCTCTGCCGATGATGGAATAGAGGATGCAGCTAACCTGATGTTAAGAGCAGACATATCTGGTTTACTGGTACTTGAAGAAGATAAACCCGTGGGAGTAATTACCAAAACAGATATCTGCAGGATGGTAGCGGCAGAACTTTTAATACCCAGTTAAAAATATCCCTTTTTTATTTTCACTACAATCCTATTTTTTAATCTATTTTTCGGCTATTCATCTTCTCGGGTAGCTTAATTGGGCATCATTTATATTGTATCATGAATACCTGAAAAATCTTGAATTTTAATCAATTAGAAATTTACAATCAATTAAAAATTTCACATATTATAAATTAAAAAACCTGTTAGAATACTATTGGAAATAACTATTTAGAATAGAATAGATGTTATTTAACTGGATAATTATTGTATAATCATCATGAAATAAGAGAAAAGTGCGGCTGCCGGGATTTGAACCCGGGTCGTAGGCTTGGAAGGCCCAAGTCCTAACCAGACTAGACTACAACCGCAATGCGGCGTCCGGGATTTGAACCCGGGTCGCTGGCGTGGCAGGCCAGTGTCTTAACCAGGCTGGACTAACACCGCATACCCTGATTTTTCAGTTCATCTTATTTATATGTTTAGGTTTTCAACTGTATCTCATTGGAGTTTTTAGTAGGTGTTAACTTAATTCTGGATTATTGTGGGATTAACTCAGGCTCAAAACACTTTTTAAATGGAGTATTACAACTAATTTCTTCTTTAAATTTTTTATAATTTATTAAATAGTTTATAATTGATCAATAAGTTGTTAATATCTAAATAAATACTTTAAAAAGTAAAAAAATGCTTAATATTTGTTGAATTAAATTAATATTCTAAAAGAATATGAATTAACCAATATATTATGTTTTTATAAGATTTAATCATATATTTTATTATTTAATATATTTTATAATCATAATATTGGTAAAAAATTGATTTAAAATTTATAAATTATTTTTAAACGTTAATAATCTATTTTTTCAATATTTAAGGGGTTTTAAATTATTTTTTTGTCTAGTTTAATTTGTGGAGTACACCGACTCTCATTTTTCACATCTGTTTCATAGTTTCAATCTAGTCATTTTTCAATGATGTTCAGGATTGATCTATAGATGTATGATTTGCATTAACCTGTGGAATCCTATTCAACACATCCAAAAGTATTTGTAGAAATAAATTCAGGGTAATAGGGTTAAATATTAATTCTTAAGATTACAATAGTAAACATGGAGGGATGAAACTGTATAAAAAAATATTACTACCCACTGATGGCTCGGAATATTCTGAAAAAGCTGGAGAACATGCTATATGGATTGCTGAAAAGAGTATTTCCCAGATAATTGTCTTAAATGTAATTGATACATCTTATCTAAAATCCATACCACAGCACGATCTTGAAATGAGCTTGGAAGAACAATTCAAGGAAGAGGGGAATATGGCAGTTAAAAAATTTTCGGAAAAACTGGAACAAAGTCAATGTGAGGGCACGTGTAAAAATGTTCAGTTCAAGTCACTGATTAAAAAGGGTAAACCTGCTGATGAAATATTAAAAGTTATTAAAGAGGAAGAGATCGATCTGGTGGTAATCGGAGCTTCGGGTAAACACGGATTAAACAGATTATATCCCGGAAGTGTTACAGAAAGAGTTGTGAGATCTGCAACCTGCCCGGTATTAGTGATAAAATAATTTTTTTCACACCCCATTATTTTTTTTAAATTACCCATTTTAAAGTAATAAATCAAATTAAGTAAATATTGAATTTAGAGTATTGAATTTAGATGTTTGTGATACATAATCATCTTAAGTGCCTTAATTTTGAAAATTAAACTACTCCTAAAAACATTAATCCTAAAACCAATAAATATTAAGCTAATTATATTTTAAACAGAATTTAATAATTATAATTCTTTTTTAACATGTCTTAATCCATTTAAATTTATTATTCATGCCGCAATCTTTATATTGTAGTTATTTCTATCAATAACAGTTGAATTAGGAATTGATTCTTAACGTCAGGGATGGCTTAAAATCCTTTTTAATAGTTTAAATTGTTATTGGTTACGTTTCCCGGTTAATATTTGATGAATTAATTCACAGTTCCAAATGATTAAAGTTCCAATGATTAATAGTTTTAAAATTAGTAAATCAAATAAAAAATTAAAAATAAATGGGTATTATAGATAAAAACTAATCTTTAATAGTTAAAAACTAATCTTTAAAAAAATTCAAGATAACAAAAATCCTCAAAAACTTGAAAATGTGTATTAAAATGTGTAATTGAATAAAAAATTATAATTAAACTTTGAAAATCATTTTAAAACAAATTGGGTTAATATGTTCCTGATTTGGTAATGGTTTTTTAGTAATTGGTGTTAACATGTACATAGTTATAATGGGCGGCGGAAGGGTTGGTTTAACCCTTGCTAATTACCTGGTGGCATCTGGAAATGATGTAGCTCTCATTGAGAGTAACAGTGGATTATGCCAAAATGCAGCGGTAGAATTAGATGCTCTGGTGATTTGTGGAAGTGGAACCGATGTAAAAACACTTGAAGAGGCGAGTATCGCTGATGCTGATGTTTTTGTTGCTGCTACCGGCCATGATGAGGCTAATCTGCTCTCCTGTATACTGGTAAAGGAGTACAATGTTCCTAAGATTATTGCCCGGGTAAGTAATCCAGATCATGAAGATGCATTTAAAAAAGTGGGCATTCACCATGTTATTAGCCCGGAACTCACTGCTGCAGGATACCTAGAAAAACTGATTAACCGCCCAAAAATCGCGGATCTGATTGTGGTGGGTAAGGGAAATGCAGAGCTTCTGGACATAAGCATTGAGAATTCCAGAATTGTAGGGAAACGAGTGGGTGATTTGAGCCCTACTGATGATTATATCATTGCAGCCATCCATCAAAATGGTGAGATGTACATCCCTCGAGATGACTGGGTTCTTGAGAAAAATGAAAAAGTATCGGTACTGGTTAAGAGCAGGTCCGTGAAAAAAGTTACTTCTATTTTTGTTTAAATATTCAAATCCATTTCAATCCATTTCAATCCATTGATTAGAATTAGTATAATTCAATTCATCCATTTAATCATTTAAATCGTAAGATTAAATCTTAAACCATAAAAACATTCTTTTTTTGAATTATTCTTATTTGATGTTAAGAACTTGATAGTTTTTTTAAATATCAGCTTTTTTTCATAGAAAAGCTATCCTAAAAATATCAATTAAACATTTCAGAAAAGGAACATTCTAAAGAAATTAACAGTTTTAGAAAAAAAGAGAATAAATTAACCTAAATAAGTTAAATTTGGTACCTTAGCACGTTCTGAAGTAGGTTCATGTCCAGATTATCTTCAACCAGATCGGATAACCTCTGTATTGAGAATCTTTTCAACTCCTGGAAATGATCCTTCTGGTAA
The DNA here is from genome assembly GCF_000302455.1 of Methanobacterium formicicum DSM 3637. Lineage (NCBI taxonomy): Archaea > Methanobacteriati > Methanobacteriota > Methanobacteria > Methanobacteriales > Methanobacteriaceae > Methanobacterium > Methanobacterium formicicum. The sequence goes on along the minus strand of NZ_AMPO01000009.1, from coordinate 27,731 downwards.
CCAAGGGGTTCAAGGCCATTGGCTTCCCTCAGATAGTCAGTGAATGATCTGCGGAAACGGAAATTGTGGAAAATTCCATGGAAATATGTCCCGGCAGTTAAACCCTCCTGGGCCCCATCAAAACCAGATTGAGGATAGTTACCACAACCCTGTATGACCTTAAGGAGAGGTTTGGATTTTCCAAGTTGAGAAACTCCTTCATGGAGTTCATATCCCTGTAGAATTTCTCCTTGGGAGTTTTTGAATATTTCATTACCAATTAAAGTACCCTGACTCTGGCTGATTATTTTTTCAACTTCTCCAAAGCTGGTTTTAACATCCAGAATTCCCATACCTTTAACACTACCTATATTGGATTCTTTAAGGGATTTATCTATTATTTTTGAGCCTAACATCTGGTATCCTCCACAGATACCAAAGACAGGTATTTCACAGGTCAAGTTTTTGATTTCATCGGCAAGACCCGCTTCATCCAGGGCCACCATGTCGCTTATACTGTTACGTGTTCCAGGAATAATCAGAGCATCCACATTACCTATTTCATCTCCAATTTCAATGAGTTTCACTCCTACTTCTGGCTCATATTCCAGGGGGTCGATGTCAGTGAAGTTGGAAATACGGGGCAGTCTCATCACTCCAACTGTGATTTTTCCACTGCTACGGTATTTACGTTCAGATAATGATGCAGAATCTTCTTCAGGAAGTTTAAGCCCTGGATCATAGGGTAAAACTCCCAGTACAGGAACACCCACGATTTCTTCGATCTGTCTTATTCCCGGCATTAAAATGTCCAGGTTACCTCTGAACTTGTTTATTATAATGCCTTTAATTCTTTGGCGGTCTTCAGGGGGTAACAACTGGAATGTCCCGGCAATAGATGCGAAAACTCCTCCCTTATCAATATCTGCTACTAAGATCACGTCAGCATCAGCCAGGCGGGCGATCTGCATGTTGGCCAGGTCCACATCCAGCATGTTTATCTCTGCAGGGGATCCGGCTCCTTCCATAACGATTATATCGTAATCATTTGAGAGCGCATCCAGGGACTCTTTTATAGCCCGGAGTGCTTGGTCACGGAAGTTATGTTGGTAATGGTAGAAGTTCATGTCTCCCGCGGGTTTTCCATGAACAATCACCTGGGAGGTGAAATCCTCCTTGGGTTTAAGTAAAACTGGATTCATATGGTGATGGGGTTCTACTCCAGCAGCTTCTGCTTGTAGCACCTGTGCCATAGCTATTTCTCTGTTTTCTCTGGTGGTGAATGAATTCAGGGACATGTTCTGGGATTTGAACGGACTAACACGGTATCCTCTCTGGGAGAACATCCTACACAGTGCTGCCACCACCACACTTTTCCCTGCATTTGAAGCAGTTCCCTGAACCATTATGTATTTTGTTTTATCTGAAGACACCATTTTTATCACTTTTTTGTACTATTCCTGGAATTTAAGGAATTATAAAATTTCATTCTACTCATTCCGGTAATCCTGCATTGAATGATCCTTATTTGAAATAATTGTGAATTTATGAATACATTTAAATACCTGAATTTCAAGTTATCTTTATAACTTGATGTAGTAATATTAATGCAAGTGATTTAACTTGAGATTCAAATTATTTATAATAGCTTTTTAGTATTTAGGCACTCTTTATAATCAGAAACTTTTATATGTCATAAAAAAATCATATTTGATGCACTAAAGCAAATGTTCTTATATAAGTTTTACTATAGTCATTAGAGTATATCTTATTATAAAAACAGGTTGATTTTTTATAAATCTAAAATTATGGAGGTTACAAAAGCCTATGGCAAATTATAACCCAAATTCTGAGGTTTCAGATGATGAAACCCCTCAAATTCGCGATTACAAAACTTCAGGTGACATTGAGGTACCTGATAGGATCATAGATCAGATCATCGGCCAGGAAGAGGCCGTGGAAACAGTTAGAAAGGCAGCTAAACAGCGCCGTAATGTTCTTTTAATTGGAGAACCGGGTGTTGGTAAATCCATGCTCGCCAAGGGAATGGCTGAACTACTTCCCCCTGAAGAACTTCAGGATATATTGGTATATCCCAATATGGAAGACAACCAGAACCCCCTGATAGGTGTAATGCCTGCTGGTGAAGGAAAAAATGTGGTGACCAACTACAAGGTCAAGGCCAAAGGACAGGAAGAACGTAAAAATATGTTCATGATTGCCATAATCAGCCTGATCCTGGTTATTGGTTTCGTGATGCAGCAGTTCCTGGCAGCAATCATTGCAGCAGGTATAGTATTCCTTGCCCTGCAGCAGATGAAACCACGCAGTACGGTAATGGTGCCTAAACTTCTCATTAACAATAACAAAAGAAACATGGCTCCATTCGTGGATGCCACTGGGGCCCACGCCGGAGCCCTATTGGGTGATGTCAGGCACGACCCATACCAGTCTGGTGGACTGGGAACCCCTGCCCATGAACGGGTGGAAGCAGGTATGATCCACAAGGCCAACAAGGGAGTGCTTTACGTTGACGAAATAGGCTCCATGCAGATGAAAACCCAGCAAGAACTTCTAACAGCCATGCAGGAGAAGAAATACCAGATTACTGGTCAGAGCGAGACCAGCAGTGGGGCAATGGTTCGCTCCCAGGAAGTTCCATGTGACTTCGTGCTGGTGGCTTCTGGAAACCTGCATGTCCTGGAAGGGATGCACCCTGCACTCAGAAGCAGGATAAGGGGTTACGGTTATGAAGTTTTCATGAAGGACTCCATGAAGGATACTGAAGAAAACCGGGACAAACTGGTCCAATTTGTGGCTCAGGAAGTTAAAAAAGATGGACGTATCCCTCACTTCAGCAAAGAAGCAGTGGCTGAGATCATTCATGAAGCTCAGCGTCGTGCTGGTAAAAAAGACTCCTTAACCCTGAAACTAAGGGATCTTGGTGGTCTGGTAAGAGCTGCTGGTGACATAGCCAAGGGAGAAAAGGCAGATCACGTTACAGTGGATCATGTTCTCAATGCTAAAAAACTGGCCAGAACCCTTGAACAGCAAATCGCTGATCGTTACATTGTCCAGAAGAAACGCTACCGAGTCTTCAAATCTGAAGGTGGAGAAGTGGGTAAAGTTAATGGCCTTGCCATAATCGGTGACCGTAGTGGTATCATAATGCCCATAGCTGCCGAAGCCGCACCAGCTCAGAGTAAAGACGAAGGCAAAATCATCGCTACTGGAAAACTGGGAGAGATCGCCAGGGAAGCAGTGCAGAATGTAAGCGCATTGGTTAAGAAACACACCGGAACTGACATTTCCAATTACGATATACACATCCAGTTCCTCCAGTCATATGAAGGAGTGGAAGGGGACAGCGCCAGTGTATCCGTGGCCACTGCAGTTGTATCTGCACTGGAGAATATACCAGTCGACCAATCAGTAGCTTTAACAGGATCTTTAAGTATCCGTGGGGACGTGCTACCTGTAGGTGGAGTCACCGGTAAGATCGAAGCTGCAGCAGAAGCAGGAATACGCAAAGTACTAATTCCCAAGTCCAACATGGAAGATGTACTGATAGAAGAACGGTACCGTGATAAAATTGAGATAGTTCCAATTGAAAATTTAAGTGAGGTCCTGGAACACACCCTCAGTGGTAAGGGTAAAAAAAGTCTCATGGACAAAATGCAAAAGATCACAGACATGGTACCCCATGGAATCCTGCAAAAACCTGCAACTCATTAACAGAGTAAAAAATCGGAATTAAACTGGTTTTTTAATGGGGATTTATTCCCCCATTTTTGATTTTTTTATAAATTCTTATTTACGGAAAATGTTTTTTTTATACTGTTTTTAGATAGAAAATAAATTTAATACTGGAAATATTAGCAAATAGATTACTATAAATGATGATAGCAACATAATCTATATACAGAAAAGTAAATATGGATGTTCTTGATTATTTCGGCTATTTTTAAATACTAATTTTATAGCGTAATAATTAGATGGCCTGATTTTACTTGCATGATTTGTTAAATTAATTTAGAATATTTCTTAATAGAATATTTTACTTGATATAGCAAGGAAAATTACAACAAAAAGGACGATAGAATAAGGAAGATACCATGGAAAGTTTATTATTTGAAGATTTGAAATTATCCCCTGAAATGAAACGAGCTATTGCAGATATGGGATTTGAAGAAGCAACACCCATACAATCACTGGCATTACCCCCAATATTAGATGGGAAAGACGTTATAGGTCAGGCACAAACTGGAACCGGTAAAACAGCAGCATTCGGAATACCTGTTCTGGAGAAACTTGACCCCACAGTTAAAGGTGTGCAGGCAATTATACTCTGCCCCACCAGAGAACTAGCCATTCAAGTGGCAGAAGAAATCAAAAAATTATCAAAATACAAGAAAACCTCAGTCTTACCGGTTTACGGAGGACAACCCATTGAAAGGCAAATTAAAGCCCTTAAAAGAGGAGTACAGATCATCATAGGGACCCCGGGAAGGGTAATGGACCATATCCACCGTCGCACCCTACGTATGGACCAGGTTAAGATGATCATCCTGGATGAAGCAGATGAAATGCTGGACATGGGTTTTAGAGATGATATAGAATTCGTACTGGAACACGTATCTCACGAAAGGCAGATGTTACTGTTTTCGGCTACTATGTCCCGTCAGATTCTAGGAATAACCCGAAAATACCAGAACAATCCTGAAATGCTCAAAGTAGCTCACCAGGAAATCACAGTACCTGAAATCCAGCAGATATACTTTGAAGTTAAAGAACAGATGAAACTGGATTTATTAACCCGACTTATAGATATGCACAATCTAAAACTGGCCCTTGTATTCTGTAACACCAAAAGAAGAGTTGACCGCCTGGTAAGTAACCTGCAGACAAGAGGATACTTTGCCGATGGACTGCATGGAGATATGAGTCAGAACCAGCGGGACAGAGTCATGAACAAGTTCCGAAAGGGTCAAATAGAAATTCTGGTCGCTACTGATGTGGCAGCCAGAGGAATAGATGTGGATGATGTAGAAGCAGTATTCAACTACGATGTACCTAACAACGAGGAATACTACGTCCACAGGATAGGTCGAACCGGTCGTGCTGGTAGAACAGGACAGGCATTTACCTTTGCATCTGGAAAAGAAATCTACCAGTTAAGGGATATCCAGCGATACACCAAAGTCCGAATTGAACAACACAAGATCCCCTCTGTGAGTGAAGTGGAAGAAGTTAAAAGAGACCTGTTCCTGGAAAGACTCAGGAAAGAGATTGATAAAGGGGACATGGATCGCGAGATTCACCTGATCGAAAGATTAATGGAAGAAGATTACAGCTCAGTTGACATAGCCGCTGCCCTACTTAAGATGTACGTGGGAGGAAAGGATGAATCTGCGCCGGGTGAATCTAAATATGGAGACACTGGAGCACAACCAGGAATGGTTAGATTCTTCGTTAACGTTGGCCGTAAACAGAAAGTCAAAGCTAAAGACATAGTCAAAGCAATTGGAGAAGTATCCGGACTATCTTCAACCAGCATTGGACGTATTGATGTACTGGATAAATTTTCCTTTGTTGAACTTCCCAAGCAACACGCACGTGAAGTTGTGGGTGCCCTGCAGAGAAAAGGAATAAAGGGACTCAGAATAAACATGGAACCAGCAAATAAGAAGATGTAACATTTAAACTCTTCTTATTTTCAAAATCTTCTATTCATAAAATTCTATTTTTTTATTCTTTTAATTTATACTCTATTTCTTTGTTATTTATTAATCAATAGTTTTAACCAGGGTAAGAATATTCTTTCCATCTTTAAACTGGTAATGAACACGGTCAGTCATGGTTTTCAGGAAATGAATGCCCAGGCCTCCTGGAGATCTTTCTTCAAGAGGTGCTCCTAGATCTGGTTTAAGAACTTTAAGGGGATTGAAAGGTTCTCCCCTGTCTTCAATCCTGATTATAATATTATTTTTTTCTTTACAGATGGTGAGGTGGATGGGGCCAGTTTGGTGTGTGTAACCATGCAGGATGATGTTGGATGCAGCTTCATCCACTGCTAGTTGGAGTTGAAATACGCCTTTATCATTTAAACCCAGTTTACCGGCACTCACAGTGGTAAAATCAGCTATAATGGACAGGTTTTCTAGATCTGCTTTTACCTGAAGTTCGAATTCATCATCCATTCCCATAATCCTCCTTGAGATCAAATCATCTTCTGTAGATTATCATTCTTTCAGGTCATTCTCCTTAGGGTCAAATCATCTTCTGTAGATTATCATTCTTTCAGATCATAATTCTCCTTAAGGTCACAGAATCTCCCTGGGGATATCATCTATAAGATCATTTCATCTTTTTGTAGGTCATCTCTTTCAAGATCATAACATCCGCCTCAGGACCATGAGGGTGATATCATCGGCCTGGGGTGTGCCAGAGGCAAAATCATAAACCTGATCAATAATAAGATTCTTCAGATCATCAGAAGACAGATCATTATTATCCATTATAATTTTAATCAATCGTTCCTCACCGAACTGGTCCTCCTGCTGGTTAATGGCCTCTGTAACCCCATCGGTGTATAAAACCAGGAGATCCCCTGGACAGAGATCTATAGTTTTTTCAGCCATTTTAAGGCCCTTCATAGCTCCTAAAACAACTCCCCCAGTACTTAATCGGATGATTTCCTCATTTTCATTTCTTAGAAGTAGTGGGGGGTTGTGACCTGCATTTACAAAGGTGAGTTTGTTATGGAAAGTATCCAGAATACTGTAAAACAGGGTTACGAACATGTTAGAGTGGGGTTCTTCATTAATGAAGTTATTAACGCTTTCTATCATCCTTCCCACTCCCGGGTTGCGGCAGGCTTTGGCACGGAGGAGGGTGCGTGAAAATGCCATGAAAAGGGCTGCAGGAATTCCTTTACCAGAAACATCCCCAATGGTAAGGCCGATTTGTTCCTTAGAAATGGGTATGAAATCATAAAAGTCACCCCCAACCTCCTGGGCTGGGATGCTGCTAGCAGCCAGGTCATAATTTTCAATAAATGGTATGGTATGGGGTAGAAAACTTTCCTGAATTTGTTTAGCTATTTCCAGCTCCTTTTTCCTTCTTTCAAGTTGAGCTGAGAGCTTATCACGTTCTCTTTTAGTTGCACGTTCCTTTATGAGGTTGGATATCATAAAAGCGAAAATGAACATTCCCACTGCATTAGCCAGTATCATGGGTATGTAAAGGCTTTCAACCACTTGCAGGGCCTGAGCATATGGTGATGCCATTATGAGCACCAGGATCATGTGGAATGTCTCAAATAAAACGGAGAATAAAACTGCCCCCCAAATGCCAATGAAACGTTTTCGGTTGGCGAGGTAGATGATACCTGCAAACAATCCAGCCAGGATGGTGGATAATGAACATGGAAAGGAGGTGAATCCCTCCATGGTCATGCGATGCAAACCTCCGATTAACCCTGCACCTAAACCTACAATTGGCCCTCCAACCAGCCCCGCAACCATGGGGCCCAGATCACGGACATTGGCAATTGCCCCAAATAAATCCACCCCTGAATAGGATCCGTAGATGGATATACCACCAAATATTAAAATAAGTATTATCTGATTTTTAATGGTCAATTTACCCTCAAGGACTTCGGTGAAATATTTCAGACGGGTCAACAGGTAAGCCATCACAAATATAACACAGACTTTCTCTATCAGATCAGTAAAAAGGATTATGCTCAGGGGTTCCATAGAAATCTTATTTTAATTTTTTACAGGAGTTTATATTTTTTCAGGTTATTTTTACCATTTTCCCCTTTCATTCTTTGAGTTTAGATTTTATTCTTAATTCAAAATCTTAATTTAATCATTTCGAAGGTTTAGAAACTAGTAATGGCTTCCTCTTTTTCATCGTAAATCTGGAATAGTTGTGTAAAACCAGCAATTTCAAAGATTTCCATAACGTAGGGTTGCAGGGATGATAGTTTAAGAGTGCCACCCAATTTATTCAACTTTTTAAGGGATGAAAGCATCACCCTTAGTCCTGAGCTGCTTATATACTTCACTCCAGAAAGATCAGCTACCATTTTAATTTTACCTGCGTTAATAAGTTCATCCAACTTTTTTTCAACCAAATTGGAATTATAGGCATCCAACCTACCATTTAAGAACACTATTTCCACTTCATTTACTGTTTTTGTTGTGATTTCCATTTCCACACCCTTCCCTACATTTCAACCTGATTTATTTATTGAGAAACTAGATAAATTCCTTCAATTTCATTCCATTATTCCATTCTGTTACATTTATTCCATTCTGTTACATTTATTCCATTCTGTTACATTTATTCCATTCTTTTAATTTCTTACTTCATTAATCTCATGCTCTCTAATTTTATAATCAATTTTAATTTTATAATTTCTGCTAGTAATGTTTCCGCCATTCAGCCACCACATAATCAAATATTTCATGGGCAAATTCTGAATAAATGTCCACGCTTTCAGGATCAAAGGCCACATTGTTAAGGTACTGCAGGCGGATACTATCTCCATCCAGGTATTCTGGCATGATACCGCAGAAGAAGAAGCCCATTTTCTCAATTTTAGGGTACAACGTAGCAGTGCCCTGATCCTTCAGAGGCAGATCCAGCACTATGAGCTCAATTTTCTGCTCTTTCAAATCCCGAACATGGAGTCGTAGCTCATCAAGGAAGTCCACTCCGAATTCCTTAACCCTTAAAAATGCACTGGCCATTTCAGGTAAAACATGAGAGTGAATATGGGAATGGGGAGCCAAATCCACATTATCCGGATCAGCTTTTTTGAAAACGCGTGGTAATTCTGCGTGCTGGTAGATTTTGCTGATGATTATCTGATGGGGGTGGGGTAAAAAAACAGTCTGCTCCCTGTCCGGAACTACCGGTACATAGAAGAGGGCTACAGTACGCCGGATATCTGCTATTTCAGTTTTCATTTTCTTAAAAATAGCAGTGGGAGGGGAGTGTGCCAGAACAAAGCCAGTTTCCTTGGAACCCATTTTAACGTTGGATTTTTGGGATGCCACATGAACAGTCACTGCACGACTATACAGGCCGAGAATACCTTTGGATGCCACTTCTTCCATCATCATCTTTTTCATCCGGGGAAACAGTCCTCTTCCCCTATAGCGGGGGTCTACTGCAGCCAGAGCAGATTCACCCACATGATCTTCCGGTGTTTCCAGGAAAACTCCCAGATGTCCTACAATCTCATCCTCCTCATTTACCGCCACACATGAAGTTACCAGTCCAGATTCTATGAGGGATGCGAATTTTTCAGGGTAGTAAATATCTTCATGGGGATAAGTGTAACCATAAACCCTGTATATCAATCTTGCCAGGGAGACGGTTTCATCAGAACGCATCAGTCTCAAATTTACTTTTTCAGATTCAGGTGCCAGATCCACGTTACTGGGCTGGTTAATGGTAGAGGATGGTTCAACATCAACCACAGTTTCAAAGGGGAAATTTTTGACTAGTTCCACCACTTTCCCTCTTTTTCCCAAATATTTACTTTTAATTTCATCTGTACAGGCCCGCATTAACTTAACACCAATATCTGAGGGTTCATCCTCATTTAAACGCTGGAGGTTGAAGGGCATTCCTTCATCCCTCACTGTAATACGGAAACAGGTGGGTTCACGATGAATTTTCACCTTGTAGTATCCTTCTTCACCCGGTTCATAGGCGTGTTCTATAACGTTATGACAGGCTTCCTCTGTTGCCAGTTCCAAGTCCCTTATTGAAACTTCATCCAGACCATATCTACAGGCAACATCCCGCACAGCACGTAAAACTATGGGGAGTAATTTTAGCTCTGCTTTGAATTTTAAGGAAGCTAAAATTTCTTTATCAACTTTATTTCTATCAATTGTACTGGGTTTATCAACTGTACTGGGGGTCATGGTTTCAACCTCCAAGGAAATAAATTACTGGATACAAACCTGAAATGCCCTTGATTTGAGAAAGAGATGAGCTGGTTTGTGAAGGATATAGGCTGGTTTGAGAAAGAGATGGGTTGGTTTGTGAAGGAGATAACTTAATTTTATTGGATGCAGAAAAAGATGGTGATTGTGATAAAAAATAATCAAATTGGTTAATTGAATAGGATGGGACTGTGAAATTCAGCAAATGGTTTTCTATAAAGCATACCAAAAAACGTGTTTCAAAGAAAAGTTCCTGTTTGTTATTCCCCCTATACATATTGTCCATAAAAAATGGTTTCATCAAGACAACCCCTCCATATATTTATTGTGAGCACTGTTTTATAATATAATTTTTGAATTCTCTGCCAGATAAGCGACCAGTAATCTGAGAATATGTTGGCAATGAATAAGTTGTCGTGGAAGTAGGAGGTTAAGATTGAATCTAATTTTTTGCTAAAACTTAGAATGTAACTCAAACTATAATCATCTTAAAAATTATTCAACGGAAAAATAGAAGTGGATTATATTGAAGTGGAAATGTAAGTTTAACAAAAAAATTATTTGTTAATTTTTTTTACCGGGATCTAATGTATAGATCATGTGTCTGGTTTTTGTGGAGAGGTTTCTTTTCCTTGTGGTTTCCCTCTGGCTAATATTCCCACTAAACCGCCTATAATTCCCAGAATTGCGCTACTAATAAAACTGATCACTGCATTTTCTGCAATAAATGTTAAAGTTCCGGGAATGAATATTATAGCAGCCAATAAAGAACCCAGTCCTCCTGCAAGACCTCCATTAATAATCCCATCTTTATAAGTTGCAGTGCCCCAATAAGCAGCTAAAAGACCACCAATTATTGGTGCAAAAACACTTATAAATGCAGAAACTGCTGCATCTAATGATATGAACATAATTCCAATTGTTTCCAGTATAACTGTTACCACGAAACCAATAGCCACTGCTGTCCAATTCACCATTGTTACTCACTCCTGTTAATCAAACCGGTCTTTAGTTACTACTCCAATTACTCCTCCGATAATTCCCAGTATTAAGCCGAAAATAAAGCCCAATGCCAGGCCACCAATGATCGCGGTGAAAGCACCTAATAATACGAATCCAAGGAGAGCTCCACCACCTGCACCTGCAATACCTCCATTAACTGCACCATCCTTGTAATCTCCCCCTACCAGATATGCTGCAACAAAACCACCAATAATCGGGGCTAAAACGCCTAAAAATGGTATGAATATGCCCACCAGTCCGATAATCACAGTTACAACAATTCCTATGAGTACAGGGGTCCAGTTTGTATTTTCCACCATGATCTTCTTATCTCCTGAATACTATGTTATTGCATGTATTCAACTGATTCAATGGGATGAATTAATGGAATTGGGATGGATTAATGAATATTTGAGGATGGGATAGATATTAGGGGGAATATTAGAGATATTTTACAGTAATAATCCCTATAAATTTCCTAAAACTTTCCTCAATTTATTATTTTCTCGATAATGCATTATATTTATTTATCATTTATTCTAGTGCATCAGCTACTATACTCGCCACAGAAACATTACTCACTTCAGATTTAAGGGTGTCACTTCCCACCACATCATCTGCTCCGGCAGCGAATATCTTAAGCAAAGCATCACCCACCAGTACAGGGTGCACACAGCTCACCACAATCTTATTAGCATTATGTTCTTTCAGGATACCGCAGGCATTGACAATAGTCCCACCAGTGCTGATGATATCATCGATTATAACTGCATCTCTTCCCTCAACATCCAGGCTTTTGGGTTTTGTTTCCACTTTTTCAGGGGATAGGCGTACTTTCTCCAGATAGTCTGATTCACAGTTAAGTATGCTTGCAACTTCCTGGGCAAAGCCCAGAGCACCCTTATCTGGGGCCACAATTACTGGATCTTCCACATTTTTCTCCACGTAATCAGCAATTGCAGGCATGGCTGACAGATTATAGGCTGGGATCTTGAAAAGATCACAGATGCTCTGCTCATGTAAGTTTATACTGTAGACTGAACTGGCCCCAGCAAATTCTATTAGCTGACAGACCACCTCTGCAGATACAGCTTCCCCATAATTAAAACTTTTTTCCTGCCTTCCATAACCAAAATAGGGGATCACGGTACGTATGTCAGTGATGCCCATATTACGAATGGTTTTTAATATCAGGAAGAGTTCCATGAGGTTTTCATCCTGGGGGTAACCTGTGGATTGCACCACCACCACCCCATCCTCCACATCTTGTTTAATTCTTACGTAGCGTTCTCCATCAGGGAATTTTCGAGTTTCAATTGGACAAAGAACATCATCCATCTCTCGGGCAATGTTTGCGGCTAATTTCTGGGAAGAGGATCCTCCGATTATCATTAAAATCACCAAAACTTAATTAATATATTACTAAAGATTTCAAATAGCTTATTTTAACTTCTCAGACTATTATTGACATGAGAAGAAGCTGCCAGTTTTTTAGTTTCACTTTTAATTATTTGTTAACTTTATTAATAAGCTTCCCATAACATAGGTTAAATACAAGCTTAGAGAGGTAGTCCAATGCATGAATTATCCATGGCCCAGGCCATAGTGGACACAGTACTAGATGCAGCAGAGAAAAATAATGCCACAGAGGTAGTAGAAGTAACTATTGAAGTGGGAATGCTCACAATGTTAAATCCTGAGCAGTTAAAATTCTTATTAGATGTCATAGTAGAGGACACACTCCTTGAAAACGCAGAAATTATAATTGAAGATGTTTCGGTGGAAATTAAATGCCACGGCTGTGAATTCACTGGATTGGCAAATACTGACGGTTCAGACCATTATCTGACCATAGTATTATGTCCAGAGTGCGGGGAAAGGAATGTGGAAATCTTAACTGGAAAAGAATGTAATGTTAAAACCATTAAAATAGAAAAGAGTGATGAGGATGCATAAAGTTGCAGAAGTGGAAGTTCAACACGATATAATGGTGGCCAACCGTAAACTGGCCCGTAAAAATCAGAGAATACTGGATAAAGACCGAGTTTTTTCAGTGGATGTGGTGGGAGCCATAGGATCTGGAAAAACATCCCTTATTGAAGCCATAATAGATGCAGTTGACTACAAGATCGGTGTCATTGCTGGGGATGTTATCAGTAAATACGATGCAGGTCGGTTTGAAAAACATGACGTGCCAGTGGTAGGACTGAACACTGGTAAAGAGTGCCATTTAGATGCACACCTGGTAGAACACGCCCTTCATGACATGCCCCTGAAAGACATTGACGTGCTATTCATTGAAAATGTGGGTAACCTTATCTGTCCAGTGGACTTTGACCTGGGCAGTCACATGAGAATGGTGGTTATCAGTGTCACTGAAGGAGACGATACCGTGGAAAAACACCCCCTGATCTTCCAGGATGCAGACCTGGTGGTCATCAACAAGGTGGACCTGGCTGAAGCAGTGGGTGCAGACGATGACAAAATGGTTAGTGATGTTAACCAACTAAACCCAGAAGTACAGGTTATCAAAACCAGTCTTAAAACCGGAACCGGTTTTGAAGATGTTATTGGGGCTATTAATGCCTTCATAAACGATAATTGATTAAAAAAATCAATTTGGGTTAAATCAAATTAATGAGCTGGTGATGGGTTGAAGGTATGGATTGATATAGTTAACTCTCCTCATGTGCGGTTTTTCCACAGTATAATCCGCTACCTAGAGGAACAGGGTGAAGAAGTTTTTATAACTGCCCGCCGTTTTGGTGATGTGCATAGACTCTTGGATCTATTCGGGATCGATTACCATTTGGTGGGATGGCATGGAGTGAGTCTGGAAGAAAAGCTCATCCGAAGTACACAGAGGGCTTACGAGCTTTCCCAAATTATAAGCAGGGAAAAACCAGATGTAGCTGTTTCTAAACACTCTATTGAGCTTCCTCGTGTTGCATATGGTTTAAATATTCCCAGTGTTTATGTTCTGGATAATGAACATGCCATAGCTGCTAATAAATTAACTTTATCTCTTTGTGATACCATTGTCCTCCCGGAAGTGATTGAAGAAGAGACAGTGGTTCGTTGTGGTGCAGATCCTGACCACTTGCTCCCTTACAATGGCACATCAGAGATCACTCATCTGGTGGACTTCCAGTACAATCCTCACATATTTGAGGACCTAAAATTAGACCTGGAAAAAGAAAAAACTATACTTATGCGCCCAGAACCTGCATTAGCTTCCTATTTGGATGCAGATTGTAGGAAAACTGTCTTATCTCCTATTGTTGAAGCTCTGGAGGATCAGGCCAACATTCTGGTGATACCGCGCTTCAGGGAACAGCAACAGATCTTTGAAAATGATGACAAGATCACGCTTATAAAACCGCCTGTGGACACGTTCAGTCTTATGAAAGCCTGTGACCTGGTTATAGGTGCTGGTGGAACCATGAACCGTGAAGCTGCTCTTCTAGGAACACCAGTGATATCATGTTATCCTGGTAAACTACTTTCCGTGGATTCTTACTACATCAAAAAGGGGCTCATGAAACGATCCACACGTCCTGAAGAAATAGTTGGAATGGCAAAGGAGCTTCTTAAAGATGATCACTCCTCACTTGAACTTTCAACTGATGATCTGTTTGAGATCATGATTGACCGAATTTATCAGGCTGCAAATGGTGAAAACAAATTATCTTAATTTAAATCTTTTTTTATTATTTTTTCCTTAATTCTTTATTTCCATTCCAAAACTCAAGTTCCATGTCTAATTTACCTTTTATTCGAATTAAGTAGAAATCCGATTTATTATAAAGTAATAAAAAACTTTCATCTGGAGAATTAACATCATTAATTGGATACTTAGCAGTATTAATCGAAAATTAGTATCTTATTTTAATAAATCGAATGTAGTTCTAATGGAATTTCCAACCAATATATATCTAATGGAATTTATCAAGCAGGGTCTAGTTCTTATTTAGTAGATATAGTTCTTGAAAATAATGAGAATATAATTTAAGAAATTGAAAATATAATTTCAGGAAAATATAATTCAGTAAAAAAAAATATTCCGTCAAAAATAAAAATTAAGCCTTTAATTAATGGACTGGCCGGGATTTGAACCCGGGGCCTCCGCCATGCCAAGGCGACGCTCTACCAACCTGAGCTACCAGCCCTCTACTACACTTATCTTTTCGGGTATTTAAACTTAATGCTGTTACATACCATGAAAAGTAATACCTGTTGAAATAGAACGTAAGATAAAAGGAGAAAGACGGTTAATAGTCTTCTTTGCCCCTATTTTCCCATGAATAATTCAAAATTTTATTGAAGGTAATAAATTTCGTATTAAACCGAATATAACTACTTAAACTGGTGTTATTTCTGGTATTAAAGATTATAATAAATCATGGAAAGTATGGAATACTATTCAATGTCAGATGATCTTTCACAAAAGCTTTTAAATACATGCCTTATAAGTATATAAAAATACGGCTTGTAAAATTATGAAGGAGATATTATAAAAACTAAATTAATATTTGTTGAAATTAATTAGTTGATGTTGAAATTAATTAGTTGAAATTAGTGAATAAATTATTGAATATTAAAATCATTAGAACAATATTTTCATTAGAATAACAATATTTTTATTGGAAAATATTCATCATTAAAACAATATTCAGATTTATTTAAAATTATTCATAACTCAAGGTAACTAATGCATTTAATAAATCATATGATTTTTTATGAATTTTTAAAGAATATAAACTATCCTTTTAGTAAATAAAGTCCTAAATTGGAGGAATTATACAGTATGGCTTTAATTGCTCAGACTCACCTACAGTACATAATAGAAATCGCGATCATAATCCAAATAGCGGTTGTTTTTATATTAAACCTGGCACCAATGGGTTTGAACCTGATTCTCCTGTTGGCCATGATCGTGGCAGCAGGATTTGCCTTAATGTTTGGAGTAGATGCCCTGTTTTTGTTCATACCAGGATTCACACACTCGGAATTCACCCATCCCTACGGGCCACTGGCTTTACTGGCAGTGGTAACCATAATGGCTGCTATTCCTATGATGAAAAAGTCGGGTATAAACACCAGAAGTCTTCAAATATACATGGGTGGAATTATACTATTCATAACCATTGTTGGAGGGTTAATGCACCGGTCTTTCCTTTTACTATGGTTATTCGGGCTTTTCATAGGATTCTTCATAATATCCAAATCTTTCCGCCAGAAATCAGTGTTCACTATCCGGAGGATAGCTCTGGTTATAGTGGCAGCCCTGGTTGCTTTTGGATCACTGGAAGTCCTCTCACGGGTTCTGGACATGAGTGTGCTCAGCCCACTGCTGCGACTTTCCAGGATAGAAAACTATGCAACCGCCAGTGTTCAGATGGTAATTAAAAACACCACTCTACTGGGACACCAGTTAGGGTCCTGTTATTGGGGTGATGCCTGTTTAGGAGGCTCCGATGGATACATATCATTACCCGTAAACTTAATCACCCTATTTGGCCTACCATTCCCCATATTCTACGGAATACTGGTAACCAAAAAAGACGTTATCGACTACATGCTCCCAGGCATATTTGGAATGGCTTTCGACTTCGGTTACCTGTTCCTTGTATTTTTACTGGGATGGTGCATCTTTGTAATGTACACTGGATTTAGAATACTCCGCATCTACCGCGAACGTAGAGAAAATGGGGACAAAGGTTGCCTGGGAAGAGAAGCCCTGTTGATAGGGTCATTAACTGCTTTTATTGCCCAGGGAACAATTGGGTTGTTTTTAATGAACCGTTCCATTAATGGAACTGCTCTATTAACCTTCCTGCTCCTGAGTGCCCTGGTGGTGGGACACGTGGTACTGGTTAAGAGAAATTAAGGATAATAAAAAGAAAATTGAGGAATGCATCATGAAAAAAGCCATTATATTATTAGGATGTCCTGAATCACCTTCACAAACTCCACTGACAATTTATGCCGCCCATAAATTAACTGGGATGGGATACCATGTTACGGTGGTCAGCACACCATCAGCCAAGAAACTGGTGGAAGTGTCTGATCCTGAGGAATATTACATACAGAACAAGATAGACATAGAATCCTGTCTGGATGGATTAAATGAGGGAGATTATGATTTTCTTTTAGGATTCGTGGCTAAAGATGCTGCAGTAAGCTATTTTGTAACCTTCTATCACATCCTCAATACCCAGAGCCTGGCACTGGTATTCCACCGTGATCAGGAAAAACTGGATTCCTTTGAAAACACAGTCCGGGAGAACACTCAGGCTGATATTGCATCTGCCAGAGCATACCACAACCCCACGCCCCTCAGGGTACGTTTAGACAGGGCACTGTTAAAACTGGAGAACCCTGATGAATCTCCTGAGATGGAAACTCCTAAAAAGAAGGGTGAATCGGATAAAAAGGTTGAATCTATGAAAAATAAACTTGATAAACCGGAGGATTCCTAAATGTTTTGCCTTGACACTTATCTTCGTGAATCAGAAGATTACGAGATACATATGACCCGATCCGGGTTCAAAGATTGTGCTCGTTTCATAGAAAAGAACGCCCCGGAAGTGGTTCATGTCAATCCCGGGGAAAAAATAGTGGGAGCCCGCATCATTGGTGTACCCCCAGTACCAATTGGTATCAATGAGGAAAAAGGCACTATAATGCTCCCTTACACCAAACCCTGTTATGGGACAGCTACAGTTGAAGTACCGGTTCCTCCTGAGGAACGGGAAAAGATAAGGGCTGTTAAAATAGATTAAATATTATTTTTTAGTTAAAATACTCTTTTTAGAATCCTTTTAATAAATTAAAAAGCCATAAATCTAAAAAAAGTTATATGGAGCATACAGTCTAAAACCATATACTTCCATTCTTCGAAAGAAAAATATTTAAAAAAAAGTTTAGAATTGATTAATCCCCAAACTTAATGATCTCTTTTGGTTTAACGTTACTTTCCCAGTCCCAGAAATGAGCTTCACCCTTGGAGATCCTGAATACAACCAGTTCTGGACCTTCAGCTGTGAGACCAAACTCAGCTAAAAAAGGACGGTCAGCTAAAACCTTCTTTTTAATTTCAATATCATCCAGGAATTCAATCTCACCAGCCACTCTCAGCATGGTTCCCACTGCTTCATCAGGATGGTAGAAGGCAAATTCCACCTTACCATTTTTCTCAAGCTGTCCCACCATTTCTTTCATGGTAGCAGTCTGGAAATAAAAACCAGTTTCATCCGCGTACCACATTCCCATACCCCTCACACGGGGCTGGTCACCCTCACTAGTTGCCAACCAGGCAACAGGATTTTCATTGGCGAATTTCAAACAATCTGCAAATTCCATACAATATGCCCTCCTGTTTTATTAATTAACTCCATAACTAATTTTAGTACGTGTTATTTTATGTTTTCACAGGTTTATTTAATATAATGATAACCCTGTCAAAATCATAAATAGTTGGATAGTTAATCTCAGTTTAGGTAATCTCAGCTGGATAAGTAATCTCTGGTCAGGATAATAATTGATTTTATATATCGAGAAAGCCATATTCAGTGATTGAGTATATTATTTAGGGAATAAGAAACAAAAAAATAAAAAAACATTTAGAATACATTAAATAAGACTATTGGGCATTAAATAGGTTATAATGTGTTAAATAAAACTATTTGACATTAAATAGATTATTGCGCATTAAATAAGACTATTATAATTATAAAAACATACAACGAGGATTTAAATGTTAACAACAGTAGTTGGAAGTTACCCTGCATCCCCACAGGAACCATCATCATTCTCTTCCAGACTATCCTCTTTCCTGGGAAGTTACGACCCGTACCATGCTGCGGTGGAGTTTGCTGTCACCCAACAGGTAAAAGCAGGTGTGAACATCATATCCACTGGACAGGTACGGGGGGACATGGTGGAGATATTCGCCCGGGAAATCACTGGAATGGTCTGGGAGGATGGAACATCAAAGATCAAAGGTAAAATACTCCCAATAAACCATTCAATCGGAGCAGAAGACGTTAAAACCGCCTTAAAAACTGCGGGTGGTATATCTGAAGAGTTCCAATCAGGTGAAAATGTTTTATCTGAGGGTGAATTCAATGAAGATGCCCGGGGTGTTAAAGGAATCATCACAGGTCCCACCACACTGGTCTTATCCTCACGAATGGAAGGATTTTACACTCTGGAAAAACGTGATAAAGCAATCATCGACCTGGCGCATGCCCTTAACCGTGAAGCCAAATACCTGGAAAAGGCCGGTGCAGCTATGATACAATTCGATGAACCATTCCTCTCCACTGGAATGGCAGATATCAAAACAGCCTACCATGCCATAAAAATAGCTTCTGAAGGATTGAATGTGCCCCTGGCCATGCACGTATGTGGAGATGTAAGTCAGGTGTTGGGAGAACTCCTGAAATTCCCGGTGGACATAGTTGACTGTGAATTTGCAGGAATAGAAAAAAATATGGAAATTCTCCAGAACACCGATCTTAAGAGTAAGAAAATTGGTTTTGGATGTGTGGACACCAAAAAAGAACAGGTGGAAAGTCCAGATGAAATTCGAACCTTACTGGAGAGGGGAGTAAAAATTATTGGAGCAGAAAACATGATTGTTGACCCGGACTGTGGAATGCGTATGCTGCCAGAAGAAGCAGCTTATAAAAAACTGAAAAACATGACGGAGGCAGCTGGATGGCTATCCTGATTAAAACAACCACCATAAAAAATGGATGGGAAACACTGGTTAAGAGGGTAATGCAGAAAGGTTCTGAAATAAACGATGAAAGAGGCTCCCTGACACTGGAACTTCGCAACACAGTGGTAACCATGAGCCAACCACTGGAACTGGAGATTCCTGATGGATACTTCTGGAGTGGGGAGAAACTGGAGATATATGCTGAACAGTTCCTGAGTGATGATAAACAGGGATTCGTGTACACCTATGGAAACCGGTTAAGGAAACATTTTGATGGTATAGACCAGATAAAAGAAGCAATCAATCGTCTTAAAAACTGTAAAGAATCCAGAAGGGCAATATCCGTCACATGGGACCCTCCTACTGACACTCAAAGCGAGGAAGTGCCCTGCATGATCCTGGTGGACTTTAAAATAAGGGAAGGGAAACTTCACACCACCGGACTCTGGCGTTCCCATGACATATATGGAGCATGGTTCCCCAACGCAGTGGGATTAACTCATCTCTCCCGTTACGTTGCCGGAGAAGTGGGAGTAGAAGTGGGCAGTCTTACCATACACTCAATCAGCGCCCACATATACCAGGTGAACTTTGAAGAGGCATTAAGGGTTTAAATACTGATTTAAGAATTAACTGAATTTAGTAATGGCCGCAGTATAAATAATAGTTTAGTAAATAGGCTAACAACTTAATCAATAAATTAATAGTTCAATAAATAGGTTAATAGTCTAATTAATAGGATTAATAGTTCAGTAAATAGGTTAATAACCTAATAAATGGATTATTAATTTAATGAATATGATTTTTAAGATATCTTTTTAAGATAGATGAAAACCAAATAAAAAAACTTAAAACTCCCGGTAGATTAAAAGGAATTTAATGGATAATTTTTATAATGTCCATTGGATCTTGCTTTCATTGGAGATGATCAGATGGTAAGTGTCAATTTAGAAGCTAAAAAAACAGTAGACTTAATGATTGAGAATGCAGACGACCTTAATATTGCAGTTCACAAACTGGAAAACGGTTCAACAGTTATAGATGCAGGAGTCAATGTAACTGGAAGTTTTAAAGCAGGAGAACTTTACACTATTGTATGTCTCGGTGGACTGGCTGAAGTGGGAATATCCATCCCGGGAGACCTTTCTGAAGGTTTAGCACTACCCTCAGTGAAGATAAAAACACACCAGCCAGCTATTTCAACCCTGGGATCACAGAAAGCTGGATGGTCTGTCAGTGTGGGTGACTTTTTTGCCCTGGGCTCAGGTCCAGCAAGAGCATTAGCCTTAAAACCTGAAGAAACCTATGAAGAAATCGGCTACATGGATGAAGCAGACCTGGCCATCATAACTCTGGAATCCGACAAACTCCCTGGAGCCGATGTCCTGGATTACGTAGCTAAAGAATGTAAAGTTGCACCTGAGAATGTTTACGCCCTGGTAGCCCCAACATCATCCCTGGTTGGTTCTATCCAGATAGCAGGAAGGGTAGTGGAAAACGGAACCTACAAGATGCTGGAGGCCCTGCACTTCGATGTTAACAAGGTCAAACACGCAGCAGGAATAGCCCCAATAGCTCCTGTGGACCCTGACGGCTTAAAAGCCATGGGAAAAACCAACGACGCAGTTTTATTCGGTGGCCGAACCTACTATTACATTGAATCAGAAACCAAGGACGACCTGAAATCACTGGCCGAGAATTTACCATCCTCTGCTGCTGATGGATATGGAAAACCATTCTATGATGTCTTCAAAGAAGCCAACTTCGACTTCTTCAAGATTGATAAGGGAATGTTCGCACCAGCAGAAGTGGTAATCAACGATCTTACCACTGGAGAACTATTCAGAGCAGGATACGTCAATGTGGAATTATTGAAAAAATCCTTTGGATTGTAGGGTAATTCCCCTGCAACCTTTTTTACTTACTTTTTAACTTTTTTAGAACCTTTTTTAATATCACTGGATTAATTGAAAAGCAGGGAAACTATTTTTTCATTCGAAACTACTATTTTTTCATTAGAAAACTATTTTTTCATTCAATGAAATAGCGGTTCCATAATTTTTGGTTATTTTACAAAATATTCATATAAAGTCAGTACCAAGACAATATGCAAAGAGAAAATCTTAACTCGTACTTACCTTATAACCATCAGTGTGATAAAATGAAAATTGGAATCTGCGATACTACTTTTGCCCGTTACGACATGGCGTCTGCTGCTATAAATGAGATAAATCAACACGTGGCTAATAATAAAATAATCCGAAGAACAGTCCCTGGAGTCAAGGACCTTCCAGTGGCCTGTAAAAAACTCATTGAAGAGGAAGGATGTGAAGTGGTCATGGCCCTGGGAATGCCCGGACCGGAGGTAATGGATAAAACCTGTGCCCATGAAGCATCCACTGGACTCATACAGGCACAGCTCATGACCAACACCCATATCCTGGAAGTATTCGTCCACGAAGATGAAGGGGTTGATGAGAAGGACCTGAAATTCCTGGCAGATAACCGTGCCCGTGAACACGCCCAGAACCTGGTTAAAATGTTCTTCAAGAAGGGAGCACTGGAGAAGGAAGCGGGAATGGGAATGAGGGAAGGGCACCCTGATAAAGGACCATTATGACTTCTATTAATATCTTAACTCATATAATGAATTAAAAAAGATTTTTAAACAATAAATAATTAATCAATCAAAATATTTTTATCTTTTTAGTTGGCCTTTATTTTTCCCGTTGTAAAGGCTTTCTTTAGATTTTTAATTTCAACAAATGTTTCTGTCATTCCTAACTCCTGTTTCTGTTACTTCCCAGTATTCTAAAAGTTTAATATGAAGTTAAAATAAAGAATATTTTGTTACTTAAATAGTGGGGGGATAATATGAAGGGTGTGTTTGTTTTAGGAATAGTAATTGTTGGGTTGATTTTGTTTTGTTCAGGATGTACAAGTAACAATAATATCACGATTTCTGAAAGCTCGGGGATTCCAGTATCTGAAGTTCCTAATTTAGCTTCTGAAGTATCAAAATCAACTGGAAGTATTCAAAGCATTCAATTCAAAGGGGTTAACCTTTCTATGAACCAGTGCCTTTATATATTTGCCAAGGGCATTGTAATGATTAATAGTGGAGAAAAAGGCAATATACCCATAAAAACTTACCAAAAAGCTGAAAACCCTTCTGGTACCGTCAATTCAGCAAAAATTGCCAAAAATGAATACGTGGACATGGCAGATCGTACCTACAAATGGATGGATCAAAATAGTATAGTTCCTAACTATATTGGTGTTTATGAAGGTGGTGCTAACGATCTATCACCAGAAATGCTCCTTAAAACATTTATTAAGGTATTAAATGAGTATAAATCCAATGGAAAACTTCCTGAAAGTGTCATTGTCCCATAGATAAAACCATGGAACTGATTTTTACTCAGTTCCCCTTATCACATTCATCTAAATTTATTAAACTACAAAGATTGAGTCCCATCTGCTGGAAAAAGGGTGTTATTCCACTGAATCTGCATATGCAAGTCCACAAAACAACCTACCAATACAATACATAAACTCCTTTTAATCTTATTTTATCATCCTTTATTCAATCAATGTATTGGTCCGCCGAATCCGGAACCTCGAACATGCCAATAGTAGTTTAATACGGTGGAGTAACCTTGATTTGAAGTTTGGTGCTCCCAGCTGCTTGTGCCTGATTCTTTTGGAATTACAGTTATTTGTATGAGTTGATCTGGATCATTTGGGGCTTTTTCCCAAGTATTTGTTTGTTTAACAACTTTTCCATCCGTATTTGTAAAAGTACTGTACATAACTATTTTGTTATCATTGATCTTGTAGGTTTTCCATTCATAGGTTTCACCACTTAATAATTCTGTAGTTGGTCCGGAAGTCTTACCTGAGTCAATAAGAGTTCCTTCGCCAGATCCACTTGATCCACCTGAGCTACTGCCTCCAGTTGAACCGCTTCCTGATCCACTACTCGAATCTGTTCTATTTAATTCAGTTGTTGCATTTTGGTCGTTATCCGAATTTGTACATCCAGACGATGCAATAATCGCTATAAAAAATAATAATATTGTTATCCTTTTTTTCATTCATTTAAACCCCCATCTTCAACGGTTCATTCACCTTAACTAGTATTTCCTCCGAAGATGGAAGTCCATATTTGCTGGAAAAAGGATGATATTCCATTGAAGAAGCTCTGAATCGTCCCTATGATTCCTCCAGAGTTTTGGTCCCCACTTCCATTATATGTTAAATCGCCTCCGTCGCTGCTTTCTCCGTTGCTTCCACCATCACTACTTGTGGCACTGTTTTCAGGAAGTTCTTTGTAAACAATCTCACCAACATTATCGTAAGAGTCTACATAGATTTTACCGACAATCTTTCCGTTATTTACAATATCAACCACTCTAACAAAATTTAAAACTAAATCGATTTTAGGATTTTCTTCACGAACATCACTTTTGGCTTGACCTGCATCCATCCAATAAGTATTTCCGGTAGATTTATCCTTAACCTTTGCTAGTAATGTATCAGTGGCCACAGCTTTGTAAGAAGAATAACTATGGGTATTTAAATAATCTTGTGCTATAGCCTGGGCCTGATTTTTATCTATAACTGGCCCATCATCGGCAAAACACACGTTTAACATTAAAAAAACTAATATTGATGTGAAAAAAAAATTTATGAATCTTTTCAACTGCATTTCTTACTTCCCCCCATAAATTAATATGATTCCCCTAATTCCTCCATTTTTTTATATTAATATTCTTTTTTTAATAGAATTTAGTTTTTATGGTTTGAAATGTTGTCATATAACTGTTAAATCTGCCCGTTTATAATATTAAAGATTGATAATTTATTAATATCATCAAATATTAGGTAAAGAACAGTTTGCAAGTGTGTTTCTAAATTTCCTTCATTACCATTTTGATTCACTAGGTTTTGATAGTTATCATCTACTGAAAGGTATCCTGGCATCTCATTTTCCACGTCGTGAACTGGAGAGTTTATATTAGGATTTTTCATACAAGTTATAAAGGTTGAAGGGATCCCAGCAATAGAAAATGGCAGATAAATATGGCTGATGGCAGATTCGCCACCAATAGTTCTATTTGATGCCATAAAATTGATCTTTTCGGTATTTATTCCCTGTAATTTCCCGTTCCACACTAAAAAGTTAACTAGAAATTCATCATTTTTTGTATAATAATCCTTGGAAATAACACAAGGAGTTCCGATACCTACTGCTTCCACACTGATCACTGCCAGGGTATTATTCACCTCATTCTGATGATTAAGCAAATAATGACGAGCGCCCACCAAATAAGGAAGGTAAACAATTTGATGATAGGCATCGGGTGGTAAATTGGATCTTTTAGGAGTTATAAGGGGAAATGTAAAACCATCTTCTCCAGCACCAAAAGCTACCAGCTTTATTGTGTAAAATGGTTTTTTATTCTGGTATTTACCTGCTAAACCAATTAGAATTGACAGGCCAGTAGCATCATCATTGGCCCCTGGACTGTAATTACCAACTAAAATATCTTGGGGAGTGTCTAGATCAGCACATATTATTATTTCTTTATCCGAAACACCTTCTATGGTGCCGATCACATTCCTTGAAGTTTTTATATCATTTGAGTTAAGAGAATAGTATTTAAATTCTTGAATTTCAGTTTTAACTCCATACTTTTGGAAGCATGAGGCTAGATATTGTGCTGTTTGATTTTCGGAGGTTGATCCTGCTGGACGGGGCCCTATATCTTGGGTTATATATTTTACATGGGATATTATATCTTCAGAGGGAGATGCATAATCTGATTGAACAAAAAATAAGTTAAAAAATAGGATTAAGAGCAAAATACCACTTATTTTATTGGTTTTCATCTTATTACCTGAAAGATAATAATTATATTCCAAAAATATCTCTGTTAATATTTCTCTTTTTTTTCTTTATTTAAATTATTTTATCCAATATTTTGGCAGTGTCATATCTCATGATGTCTAATATATTCCTTTAACACTGTTTACGGTTAATAATTATATATGGAATAAATAACATAAAATAAAAGTAATGAATATATTTATGGAGGTTATAAGATGAAAGAAGATGTTTTTTATGGTAAAGGAATGGCTCATGTTAAAAAAGACTATCCTGATATCTTTAAAGCAGTAGTTGAGTTGAATGAAGCAGCATATTCTGGAAAAGTCTTAGACTATCGTACACAGAAGCTGATCGCCCTGGGAATAACTGCCGCAGCCTCTGATGACCGGGCCATGAAGAAGCAGATGATGAGTGCCATGAAAGAATTTGATATAACCCGGGATGAAATTGTTGATGTCCTACGGGTGGTTCTTTTAACTTCGGGTAACCCTCCATTCACCAAGGCCATGAAAATATTGTACGATATTACAGAATAATTTTATTTTTTAATTTTTTATTCCAGTTTGAATGGACTAAATATTTCTCAGTTAAATAATTGCCTGAACACCTAATGGGATAATTTTTATGGGATGATTTGAACATTACTTTGAAAATTTAGACCTTGATCTAATTTTTCCTTTTCTTACGTTCTAAAAAGGTCAATGAAAGACTTTTCCTTTGTTCTGATATTTTCATTTCTTCTTGGATCATTTGGCTGGTTTTAAAAGTCTTTCCAATGGTTTCAACGTATTTTTTACCATCTTCAGTGAGGCAATAAGTTCCATGTTGGATTTTTTCCAATAATCCTGATTTTATCAGAGTGTTGAGATGATTAGCCAAGGCAGATTTTTTTAGATTTGTTTCATCAAGGAGCATTTGAAAGTTTGAAGGGCCATTTAACAACAAAATAAGGATCTTAAACCGGGTTGGGTTCCCAATGGCCTTTAAAATAGGAACTATCTCTTCAATGGAATCTAATAGAAACTCTCTTGAAAGGTCTGAATCTATTCTTTTATCCATGAAACTCTTTTATTCTTTTTTAAAATAAATATTTTTCTTTAAATCTATTTTATTATTAATATTTGATTTACATTTTTCACAAATTCACTATTTTTCTCATTTGTTGAATTAATCTCATTTTTAAACCATCATTTAATTCATAAACATAAGTTCATTAAAATACGGAATATTATTCCGTAAAAAATTAAATATATATGGGATGATGTTCAGATTATGCCTAACCATCAATAGGAGAAAAATCATGAAAATTGATTCAAAAACCATTGAAGAAAAACAGGTAGCCAGCATATCATATATTGGACCAGTAGAAGATATGGGAGAATTAATAGGGGAATTAACTGGTTGGATAATGAGTAAAGGATTAGTAATCAACGAACCACCATTTGTAGTATACTACACCAGCCCCATGGATGTAGCCCCCGAAAAGATGGAATACGATGTAGGAATACCATTCAAAGGACAGGTAAAGGGTGAAGGAAGGATCAAAATAAAGGTAATGCCCCAACACCAGGTTATCTTCAGTATTTACCATGGACCCTACCATGGAGTGGTTTCAGCTTATGGAATAATGATGGAACACCTTTTTAAAGAAGGGGGTGAAATGATCGGGGCTCCCCGTGAGATTTACCTTAACAGCCCCCAGGATGTAAATGAAAACGAGCTTTTGACCGAGATACAGTTTCCCATAGTTCCAGATTCATGTCAGGATGAAACCAGATCCGGCATAGAATTCTTTGACATTCAAAAGACCCCTGAGACTTATAAAATCTTTAAAATTGGACAGGTGGTAATGAAAAATTCCAAAACCTATCTGAAAATTTCAGAACCATACCGTCCAGGATTAAAGCACTTAGCAGAATTTAGTCATGTCATGGTATTCTGGTGGGCGGATAAATTTGACAATGCCAAATACAGGACTGCATTACGTACTCATCCCCCATACGCTACCAATCACCTAGCTGGGGTTTTTGCCACTCGTGCGGAGTACCGACCCAACCCACTGGCGTTAACCACCTGCAAACTAATTGATGTTAATGAAAAAGAGGGAATTGTGGAAATTACTGGTATTGATGCTTTTGATGGTACACCTATTATTGAT
>NZ_AMPO01000008.1:70000-143258 GCF_000302455.1 Methanobacterium formicicum DSM 3637 | reverse complement strand
CTCCCCGGAGCAGACTTAGTCACATTCAACACACTGGTGGTGTTAATCTGAGTCGTAGTATTATCCGTGAGGTTACCAGTTAAATTAGTGGTGTTACTAGAAACAACCACAGTGTTATTGATAAGACCCAAAGCACTGGAAGGCACCCAACCACGCAGATACAGGTAAACAGTCTGAGTAGCATTCAAACGACTAAACACATACTCATAAGAAGCCAACCAAACACTCCAGCTAACACCATCCAGACTGTACTCTTGGCTGGTAAGCCTACTATCCAGAGTATCACTCACTTTCACATTAAACGCATCACTAGGACCGAAATTGGTCACAGCAATAGTAAACACAATCGGTTCACTCTGACCCGCAGTAACACTCTCCGGAGCAGACTTAGTCACATTCAAAGCACTCGTAGTGTTAATTTGAGTCGTAGTATTATCCGTAAGGTTACCTGTCAAATTGGTGGTATTGCTGGAAACAACTACAGTGTTGTTAATGAGACCCAGAGCACTGGATGGTACTAATCCTCTTAAATAGAGATACACAGTCTGAGTAGCATTCAAACGACTAAACACATACTCATAAGAAGCCAACCAAACACTCCAGGACACATTATCCAAACTGTATTCCTGACCAGTCAAACGTGAATCCAAAACATCACCAACCTTCACATTCAACGCATCACTAGGACCGAAATTGGTCACAGCAATAGTAAACACAATCGGTTCACTCTGACCCGCGGTAACACTCTCCGGAGCAGACTTAGTCACATTCAAAGTACTAGTCGCGTTAATCTGAGTCGTGGTGTTGTCTGTGAGGTTACCTGTCAAATTGGTGGTATTGCTGGAAACAAAAACAGTGTTGTTAATGAGACCCAGAGCACTGGATGGTACTAATCCTCTTAAATAGAGATACACAGTCTGAGCAGAATTCACCCTACTGAACACATACTCGAACGGACTATTCCAAGCCAACCAGGACACATTATCCAAACTGTATTCCTGACCAGTCAAACGTGAATCCAGAACATCACTCACCTTCACATTCAACGCATCAGATGGACCGAAATTGGTCACAACAATTGTAAAGACCAACGGCTCACTCTGCCCCGCAGTAACACTCACCGGAGCAGACTTAGTCACATTCAACACACTGGTGGTGTTAATCTGAGTCGTAGTATTATCCGTGAGGTTACCAGTTAAATTAGTGGTGTTACTAGAAACAACCACAGTGTTATTGATAAGACCCAAAGCACTGGAAGGCACTAATCCCCTCAAATACAGGTAAACAGTCTGAGTAGCATTCAATCTACTGAACACATACTCGTAAGGAGCTAACCATGAACTCCAATTAACACCATCCAGACTGTACTCTTGGCTGGTAAGCCTACTATCCAGAGTATCACTCACTTTCACATTCAACGCATCAGATGGACCGAAATTGGTCACAACAATTGTAAAGACCAAGGGCTCACTCTGCCCCGCAGTAACACTCACCGGAGCAGACTTAGTCACATTCAACACACTGGTGGTGTTAATCTGAGTCGTGGTGTTATCCGTGAGGTTACCAGTTAAATTAGTGGTGTTACTAGAAACAACCACAGTATTGTTAATGAGACCAAGGGCACTGGATAATACCCAACCACGAAGGTAAAGGTTTACTGTTTGTGAGGAGTTAATCCGGTTGAATGTGTATTCAAATGGGTTATTCCATGAGAACCAGTTCATATTGTCCAGGCTGTACTCCTGGCTGGTTAACCTTGAATCAAGTGTATCACTGACTTTCACATTAAGAGCATCACTAGGACCATTATTGGTCACAGTGATGGTGTAGATGATTGGACTGCTTCCTCCAGCAATGACCGTTTCTGGTGCTGTTTTGGTTACATTTAATGTTGCCAGGGTTTCCACAGTGTTGTTTACTGTGTTGGAAGTTACGTTGTGGGAACTGGTTGAACTATTGACGGTTGCGGTGTTGAAGAGGGTTGTTCCGTTGGGTGTGGATGCATTCACCGTACCGTTTATCATTACCCAGAACACCTGACTCACATTCATTGGCCCGCCAATAATATTTGTGACATCTAAAACCAGTGGTCCGGTGAATAGGGTCCATCCACTCCAACTAATTCCATCAAGACTGTACTGGTAGTATGTGTTGGTTAACCAGGAAGACAATGATTCATCTCTTAAAATCACGTCCCTGGCCACACTTGGGCCCGTGTTGGTTAAAGTTAGAGTATAAATCAGATTATTTCCAGCTATTACTATGCCGGTTGGATTATTTGATTTGATTAATGTTAAATCTGAAGTCTGGGTTACTTTGGTTGTAGCTGTGCTGTTATTATTATTTGGGTTGGGATCGGTGGTGTTTGAAGTTAGACTAGCAGTGTTGTTCATGATTCCTACGGGTGCTGAAGCGTTTACTGTTGCCCTTATCAGGATAGTTGTGATATTTCCAGGAGTTAAGTTTCCTAAGGATATGGTGAATGGGTTAGATTGAATATTAACCCAAGATCCTGAATTTACAGAATATTGCAGGTAAATAAGCATGTTGAACCATTGTGACAGTATAGTATCGGTTAAAACTACGTTTACTGCCGTATCCGGGCCTTTGTTAGTAACGGTTATGGTGTAAGTAACCTGTTCTCCTGCATTTACCTGAGCATCTCCATTTTTCCGTACTTCCAGATCAGCACCTATGACATGTATTTGGGTGCTGCTATTGGTGGTGTAATTTCTTCCACCATCAGTTAGTGATGCGTAGTTCAAATTTGCGGTGTTGCTGATATTTCCACCCGCCAGCAGATAGTTGTTGTCTACCGTGCAGTTGAAGAGTAAAGTGGCATTGTGATTTATCAGGGTTAAACTGGATGTAGTGAAGATCAAAGTATTTCCTGAAACATTTAAACTCCATCCTGATGGTAAAACAGCTGAACCTGTAACATAATGAAGTCCAGATGGGATCACATCGGTTATTGTAATGTTATATGCATCTGATGAGCTGGAAGGGGCGTGTGTAACATTAATTGTATATGTAAACTCTTCTCCAATGTTCAGGTTGGTTTTGCTCGGTGTTTTAGTTATCTGCAGGTTGGGTTCAACCACGTGCACTGTGGCTGTGTCTGATCCTCCGTTGACTCCCTGACCTGTTTTATTATTGTAGTACAATGTGGCATTGTTAACCAGGTTCTGGCCATTGTAGTTTCCATTGACATCCTGAACCAGTACTGTGTAGTTTATGGTTATGTTCCCTTCCTGGGTTATGGTTACATTTCCAAAGCTTATTTGGTAAGTGTTTCCACCGAGATACGTTACCAGGAACTGGTTAACATTTACACCAGCGGTTGTGATATATGTAAATCC
Organism: Methanobacterium formicicum DSM 3637; assembly: GCF_000302455.1. Lineage (NCBI taxonomy): Archaea > Methanobacteriati > Methanobacteriota > Methanobacteria > Methanobacteriales > Methanobacteriaceae > Methanobacterium > Methanobacterium formicicum. The sequence continues at coordinate 139,899 of NZ_AMPO01000008.1, read as the reverse complement.
GTTTATTCCTCCATTTATTCCCAGACCATCAGGTATGACATCAATGATTTTAAGTTCAGTTGTACTACCAACTGGTAAGTTTATGTTTATAGATTCTGTGGCTGTTTCTCCTATGGTCAAATTCACAGTTTCGGACCCATTAACTGTTTTAGACACACGTGGTGCTCTGGTGGTCACAAAAGCTGTTGTTGTGGTGTTTATATTGTTAACTGGGTCTGCGGGTTGTGTGGGGTCTCCAGTTCGCTCCCCAGTTGATGTACCTGGATTTCCAGGTGTGGCGTTGTTTGTACCGTGGGATCCTGGTAGTGTGGTTCCAGTGGCGTTAACTGTGTTATTCAATGTGGTGTTAAATACAACGTCAGGTTTGACGGTGGCGTTGTAGGTTATGTTGAGGTACTGGGTCTGGTTGAGCTTGTTAACCACAATGTAGATCATGTCTGCTGTGGAGTAGTTGGTGAAAATGATGGACGGGTCGCTGGGGGTGATGATCATGTGAAGGTAATCCATGGTGAAACCATTCATTGGATCAATGATGATCAAATCATAAACCGGAGCCCCGTTGGTGATGTTGTTGTTTCGGATCTGTATATTGAATGTTGCTGTATCTGAATTAGTTAATATGGTCTTGTTTGCTGTTTTGGTAGATGAAATCTGGGGAACAATCACATTCAATGTGGTGGGGCATGTTCCAGTCACATTGCGGTTTCCTCCAGTGGCATTGGTAAAACTCAGTATGCCATTATTGGGTATTTTTGTCCCTGCTTGGTTGCCAGCTATGTTCAGGACTGTGGTATTAAATATTAAAGTTATGGTTCCATTCTTAAGGCCCTGACCTCCCAGGTAAGTTACATTACCAAGGTAAAAAGTCAGGGGTGAAGTTGAAGTAGGGTTGATGGTTAAAAATTCATCAAATGAACTTCCAAAGTCAAATCCAGAAGCTATGATGTTTACATCACTTCTTTTTATTAATGCAGTTCCAGAATTATATCCTAAACTTGATAATAGATTATCAATTAGGGATACGTTGAATGTTTCACCTTCTGGGACTGTGAACACAAACTGATAAGTTACCACTTCTCCCACCATCACATTTGGTGTGGTAGAATCAGGTTCAGAAGTGTTGATTACAGTTTTACTAATTCCGGGTGTAACGGTGCTGATATTAACCACATTGGATTTGTTGGTGTAATTACGGGCATTATCATATCCTGCAGGCATTGATGAGAATGAGATATTAGCCTGATTCTGGAAAATGGACCCTGTTGGAACGTTATCATTTACCAGAACTGTGAAAATAAAGTTTAAAGCATTTCCGGTATTAATGTTGGTGTCAAGGATGGATTTGATTATTACGGTGTTTCCGGATACTGTGAAACTGAAGCCAGAAGGTATCAATACTTGTGTGACCGTGGATGAGTTGAAGAGTACTGGATCTAAAACATCACGTAATTCAATTTGATAAGCTGGTGAAGTACCAGTATTGGTGACAGTTAAGTTAACAGTTACCAGATCTCCTCCGTCCACTGTAGTGGGTGTCACATTTTTAGTAACTGTCAATTTAGGTTCTACAATGGTAGTGTTAACCGTTGTTGTGAATGGAGGTTTGGTGTTTTCTGTCCAGTTAAGGGATGCGTTGTTGGTTTTTATAGCTCCATTGGTGTTGGTAGTACTGTTGAGTACTGTGGCATTCAGGAGTATGTAGAATGTGTTATTGGTGATTGTGCTGTTGGTGAGTCCGCTGAAAGTGAATGTTATATTCTGACCATTCACGGAAACTAATAATGTTCCTAACGTGCCACTAAAGCCTGTTGTATTCAGGATGTACTCTCCGAGGTTGTAGCTAAACCCAGCAGGTAATGTATCAGTAATGGTAAGGTTGGTTTTTAGCCCTTGAGGTAGTGTGACCGTTATTTTATAGGTTACTGTTTCTCCTATAGTGAGGTTTCCGCTGTTTCCGTGTATGGTAGAATTTTCCACAGTTTTGGTGATTTTTGGATCACCAGTTCTAACTACGGCCCAAGCAGAACATGTGTAATTTCTACTATCAGGATCAGGTGCTCCACTAACCCATGGCAGGGACCAGTAGGATGCATTGACTGTGTTGTTGTAGGTGGGTCCAATGTAAGGTGTTTGGAGGGCAGTTATGTTGAAGGTAAAGTACAGTGTTTGACCTCGGGTTATATTTCCCCCGGTGAAACTTACAACTTGTGAAGTTGAGTTGTAATTGAATACAAAACCATTTTGAGGGCTGTTTGCAACCACACTGCTACTGCTTAAGTCAAATATGTTACTTGAAGAGGAGAGTGGATCAGTTATAATTACATTATAAGCTGTTGATCTTCCATTGTTGGTTACGGCTATAGTAACCGTTGTTGTTTCTCCACCCTGGATGGTGCTGGGGTTGAATGATTTGGTAACATTTAATACTGGCTGTACTATGTAAACTGTTGCCTGTTTAGTGATTGGTGTATGTCCTGGGTCGTTCCAGTTCATGGTTGCACTGTTTCGAGCAGTTACATTGGCTGAGCCCGGATAAGCTGTGTTGTTATTAGCTCTTACAGTGAGGTTAATGTAGAATGTACTGTTGCTGGTGGTGTTGGTAAGCCCTGTGAACAGGAACTGGAGGTTGTTGTTTATCTGGGTAAAGGTTAATGGTGCCAGTATTCCGTTGAAGTTACTTTGATCCAATACATAAGATACAAAGGTGAGCCCTGCGGGTAAAACATCATTTATGACCAGATCATTTATTTGTCCTGCTGGAAGGGTGACAGCCAGCTGGAATAATCCTGTTTCTCCTATTGTCAGATTAGATCCGGAACTTATGTTATCAAGTGATTTTACATAGGTTTTTTTGAAATCAACATCTCGAACCTGTACTGATGCATTGTCTGAGAAGTGGGATTGATCAACTCCTGGATTTCCCACATAGTTGGGACTTTCAGGTGGGCTTAATGATGTAAATTTGGTGATGTTGACTGTGTTGTTGATTATCTGTCTGGGGTAAACTGTACTGTTTAGGGTGGCATTGTAGGTTATTATTATGGTGCTGTTGGTTCCGTTAGTTCCATAGATGGAGTATAATGAACCGAAATTTAAACCATTACTGGTGAAAATATCCATGAGGTTTAAACCAGTGATAGCTACACCATTCAAGTAACTGGCAGTGATACCACTGATTGATGCTATGTATCCTGCATTGGATGTGAGAAGATCATCAGTGACTATAACATTGTAAGCAGGAGCATTACCTGTATTATTAATGGTTATGGTATAGGTGACCACATCACCTGCCTGTAATCCTGTGGTGGGTGTTGCAGTCTTGTTTATAGTAAGTTCTGGTTCTCCAGTTTTCAAGGACACTATCCGATTATCACAGAACGTTTCTCCAGGACTGTTTTCATAGTTGATATTCAGGAGGTTGGTGAGCCAGAGGCCATCTGCCATGGGATCTCCGGTGGCAGTGATGGTGAACAGTATATGGACTGTGGCATTGGGTTGAGTGGCATTGTAAACATTACCATAAATAAAGGAGATGGTGTTCTGGGTGGCATCCACTATCAGTGTTGGTACCACACCAGTTAAACTGGTTAATGTATCATCTTCACCTAACTTCCACTGCCCTGCAGCAGGTATAGCCTGACTGGTGTCCTGTGCCTGGCCAGTGGTAAACTGGGTAGCTCTCAGTAAAGGTATGGGTAAATAATCAATTAGATTAAAGTCGTGCAGGTTACTGGTAGGAACATCTATCAATAATGAGAAAGTCACAGTGTCCCCTGGTTTTATAACATAGGGAGCAACTGGATCATTTCCATTAATTTTAATTATGTCTTTTGCAGGTGTGGGAGCCACTATTATAACCTGACTTCCACTGCTATCCTCTATCTGGCGCCCATTCTGAGTTAACACTGCATCCGTAACTACTGCATTATTTATGACATCATTGGAAACTATTGAATGTGGTGTTGGTGGTGATACACCTTCATAATATTCATTGATACGAGCCCAGAAAGTCAAGTTTCCAGTGGTTGCCCCAAAGTTTGTTCCAGTGTAATTTCCACCTTCAACAATACCACTGTATCCATTGTCAATGAGTAACTGGGTAATGTTGAATACCAGATAAGTAATTCCAGTGGTGGAGTTATGGTAATAATAGAACTGGTTAGGGTTGGTTAAATTGACAAAAAGATTATTGATATCAATACCTGGAAGGTGTAAATTGAGTCGGGGATTGTATGTTGATGTGTTCAGGAAACTCTGACCATCACCCAGTACATCATATAGTATCAGGTTGTTTATTGAGAAATAATCTGAAACTTGGAAGTTAAGTGTGTAATTCAGGATATCAGTGGGTTTGGGTTGGATTGGATCCGTGCTCACATCAACAACACTTTTCTGGATGGCCAGTGGTTTCAGGATAAGAGTGTAATTATCAGCAGATGAAACATTGATATTGGTGTAATTCCCAGTCACACTGGCAGTGTTAGTGGCATTATAGGCCCATGCCCCGGTATCTGGATCCAACACATACTGGGAATTGTTATCAAATTTTGGAGCATAAACTCGGTAGATGATAGTTCGATCAGAACCCAATACTCCAGTAATACTATTAAAATGTATCCATAATAAACCACCTGGTGTTGTGGTAGGTGGTTCCTGTAGAGGACTACCACCATCAGCATCAACCACTTGCACGAACTGGAGGTTTCCAGGAAGTAAGTCTTTCACATTAACATCAGTGACTGTCTGACCATTGGCCACATCAACTGTGAGAGTGTAATCCCATGGATAGTTGGAACCAGTGGCAGTTTCATCTTCATGAGGAGCAACTGTGTTCTTAATGATCTTAATTACTGTAGGAGTTACTTGGGTTGTAGTTTCATTCCCTTGAATGGGTGTTGTGCCTGTTTCATTGGCACCAAACCGAAATACTGGATATGCTGTAATATTAAGGGGTAATCCCAGAGTGGAGTTGCCCCGTAAAAATGCATTTATTTCCAGAACCGCACTCGGTTGGCCAGTGGTAAAACTGCCCAGAGGATATTCAAGTATGTAAAGACTGTAACCCGGAGTTCCAGTCACAGTTAATCCAGATAGTGGATCGATTAATGTACCACTTATGGGGAAGGTTCCTATAGATGTAACACTCACCGGTGCCCCCAAGAAGTTGGCGCTCTTGAATTCTATCTCCGGAGGTAAGATCAACTGGACTGTGGGGCCAAAACCAGTTTCATTACCATTATTGTTGAAAGTGAGTGTGAAGTTGAAGCTTTCATTTAAAAACTGTTCTCCCGGGGCATCAATGGATAAAGTGGGTTCAGGGCCAAGCTGGAAGTTTGCCCATCCATATAAATTCATATCAGATGGGTTGGAGCTAAGTTCCGTGGTCACCAGTTTTCGGAGGGTCATGTGTCCGGGATAACTGGCAGTGACATAGAAAGTTCCTTCACTACTTGTGAATTTGAGTTCGTAATGTCCAGTGGCGTCTGTGGTGGTTTGGGCAAGTGTTGAACCATTAGTTGAAGTTAAAGTGAGGGTAACTCCTGGGAATGGGCTCCCATCTGTACATTTAGTCACATTCCCCCTGATTATATTAGAAGAAGTAGGGGAAAAAGAAGAATTTGAAGATTGATCAGGATTATTCGAGTTATTGGTGTAATTTGAGAGCGATGTCTCCGAAATTAAGGCTGTTGAACTGTTATTTAAAATAGTTGAATTGTTCGTGACTCCATCAACGTTTTCTGCAGCTGAAACTATGCCACAGGTTAAAAAAATTGCCAGAATAATTATAATCGATAAACCAAACCTATTTTTTCCTTTATCCAAACTGATCATTTACCCACCACCTATTGAAAAATGTTCATTTATAATATTGTCACCAATATTATTAGTAAATTACAATATTTATTAGTTACAATTATAATGTGCTTTAATATTTAAATCTATATCTACGAACTGTTCGTATTTTTTAATGATAATATAATAATGAAAGTTTATACGTTTGAAAATCACTTAAAACTAGAGATAAATAAAAAAACTGTTAAAAAAGACTTTTTAGTGAATAATGCAAAAAGATATAATAAAAATTTTGAGACTGAATATAAAAATAGTAAAAACTAAACATTACAAAATGTTTAATTAATATGCCATTTCATAAATATTATGTTAGTGATTACTTAAATAAATAAATATAATTTAATATAAAATTCCATCGAAGTTACCATAATAACGTTATAAAAACAAAAGTCCATCAGGAAAATATATACACAAATGGATGTATAAAAATACCGTGAAGATAACTGAAATTAATAGGGTGTGTATTAAATTAAAAAAGAGGGAAAAAATGTGCGAATCAACTGTTTACGATACCAAAGGAACTAAACTTATGGATGATGTGATTCACATGAAAATCTATGGTGACCGTATAGAAATGGTAGATATTTTAAACCAGGGCATGACTGTAGAAGGGAAGATAGTTGAACTAGACCTGGAAAAACATAGTATTTTCATAGAAGTGGATGAAAAAAGTTTAATCCAATAGGAAGTGTAAAAACTAAATACAGAAAATTTTATTTATTATTTTATTAATTAATTTTGAAATTTCCACATATAGCCCTAAATAAGTATTTAATCCAAAATAAGGTTTAATTTATTAAAATAAGGTTTAATCTTCAGAATAATTAATTTCTTAAATAAATTTTAATCTCTTAAAATAAGCGATTAGTATTGTAATCTAAAATCAAACGTGAATTGAATAGAAAATTCTAAAAATAAAAAAGAGGGGTGGAGTATTTTCCACCAAAATTTACTGTTTTGTTTTTGTTTGAACCTATTTTAGGAACAATGCTTCGTGTGGGCAGGCTGGTATACACTGATCACAGAGTATACAGAATCCTTTAAGTGGTACTTTATCATCGGTGAGTTTCAGCATGTTGTAAGGACATACATCCACACAGTCACCGCACTCGGTACACTTATTAGGACTGAACTGAACCCGGTTCCTTTTGACAACTTCACCGTCAACGACTTTGTCCATTTCTACCAGGCTTAGTGCTCCTTCTGGGCAGGCAATAGTACATGCTCCACAACGGGTACACATGGCGAATGATGGTTCACCGTCAACTTCAGTGTCTCCTGGAACTTCGACTCCAGTATTGGTAACCACTCGAATAGCATCGTTAGGACAGATACGGGCACATGCTCCAACGTATTCACATTTGGATTCGTCCCATACTAATCCTTCTTCTGATGCAGGTTTGGCTGGTCCTAATTTAACATCCAGGTCAATGGCATCCACTGGACACAGTTTTTCACACAATCCACAGTAGGTACAGATCTCGGGTAGTTCTACAGTCAATGAGGAAGCTTTGGCTTTTATGAATTCACCAGGACAGGCTTCTACACAAACATTACAGCCAATACAGGTTTCATCATCAACTTCGAACTTGTTGAGTTCTTTGGTTCGTTTTTCTGGTTTTTTACCAGATATGAACACTGCATTCCATGGGCAGGTCTGTGAACAGACTCCACATTTAATACAGGTTTCTTCATCGATAACTATGCTTTCTCCTACTTCAGGGAGTGTTATGGCATCTACAGGACATTCGTCCACACACATACCACATCCAACACAGTCTACAATGTAAACTGGACCAGTGATGTTCAAATCAGTCTTTTTAGGTTCTTTGACCCCTTCCACTCCAATGACCTCTACCGGGCATATGTCTGCGCACTGCTGGCACATGACACAGTAGCCCTGTAGTGGTATGGTCTGCACTTTACCTGACTCTAATTTGAGGATCTGAGGTGGGCAGACTTCTACACAGTCACCGCACTCATTACAGAGTTTGGGGTTGAAGGTGACTCTAGTCTGGGTGGTGCCAGATTCGCCAATAGCTAGCTCATCAGTCTTAAGAGCACCGGTAGGACAGATATCCACACATTTAGGTGCTCCCCCACAAACGTCACAGTAAATAACGTCATCTGGGGATACGTTAATGGCTGCAGTTGGACAGGTACCCTGGCAGGCCCCACATCGAATGCAGTCTTCCTTGTTAACCACTATCATCTTTATTCACCCTCTTAGAAATATTTAGATTCGTTTAACGAGGTTACCCTCGCTGTCGTAAACTTCAAGGGTGGCGAGTCTCATTTGACTGTCGATTTCGTGGGTTGCACAGGATAGACATGGGTCGTAGGCCCTTATTACCATCTCCATTAAGTTGAAGATCTTGTCGTCTACTTCTACTCCTGGTTTTATGTAGTCTTGGGCAACTTTCTGGATACCCATTTCCATAGCAGGGTTGTTCTGGATGGTTGCGACCACAATGTTGGCTTTGGTAACCAGTCCGTTTTCGTCACATGCGTAGTGGTGAGTTAATGTTCCTCGAGATGCTTCCACAATACCTACACCTTCACCAGCAGTTCTTTCCAGAGCATCTGGGAATTTCTGTCCAGATAGGTCTCCTTCAAGAGCATCGGCTGCACATTCTGAGGCTGCGAGTAACTCTATGAGTCTAGCCCAGTGGAAGAGTAATGGTTCTTGAGCGTATCCAAACAGATTTCTGAATTCGTTCAATTCTTCCTGTGCTAATGGTGCAGCATCAGGCATTTTATCAGCGACGTTAAGACGTGACAGAGGAGCTACACGGTATATTCCTTCTGGATATCCTAAGTCTTTGATGTATGGGAATTTTAACCAGGAATATGGTTTAACTTTTTCACCAATGTAATCCAGGTAGTCGGATGGGGCAAATTCAACATAAGGGTTTCCTTCTTTGTCTTTCATCCTGACATTTCCGTCGTACATATCCCATACGCCGTTTTTAACCAGTCCAGTGTGGTAAGTTTCCACGTAACCTAAGGTTTTCACTAGGTCCAAGTTTTCTTCGAAAATTGGTTTAGCCAGTTCAAGGGTAGCAACAGATAATTCCACGTTCCTCTGAGCCTTTTTAAGAAGGTCTTTCTGGGTTTCGTCATCCAGGCTGGTAGAAATACCACCAGGAGTAGATGATGTGGGGTGTATAGGTCGTCCACCTGTGGCTTTAATGAGATCTAAAGCATTTTTTCGGAGCTCAATAGCTTGCAGGGCTGCTTCAGGAGCGTCTTTAACTATTTGGAATACGTTCCTGGTTTTCCTGTCTTTACCAGCTATGAAATCCGGTGCTGCCAGGAAATAGAAGTGCAGAGCGTGGGAGTGCATTACAGAACCCCAGCTCATGAGTTCTCTCATTTTGTAGGCAGTAGGGAGAATTTCATCGGGAGCAAATCCAAAACATGCATCCACAGCTTTAGCTGCAGCCAGGTGGTGCTGTACATCACAGATACCACATATTCGAGGTACCAGTCGTGGTACTTCTTCGATGTTTCTTCCCTGCAGGAATTTTTCAAATCCACGGAATTCCATAACGTGGAGTTTGGTGTCCTGAACGTTTCCTGCATCATCCAGGTCCACTGTGATTTTGGCGTGACCTTCAATCCTGGTCACAGGTTCCATTTTGAGTGTAACCATTTATTTACCCTCCTTTTTCATCTTAGCTGGTATTAGAGCTGATGGGAGTGTGTAGGTGTAGAAAGTCCCAACAATATCATCAAGTTCATTGGCTACTTCTTCAGGGTCCACAGTTTTGTCTGCTTCCACACCAAAGTCAGAACCGATGGCACTTATCATTTTAGCACCCTGGTCCACTACATTGAAGGTGGGTCCATAACATCCCTGACATTTGATACCAATGCTGGGGCATTCAGCACCACATATGGAAATTGTGGCAGGTCCCATGCATACTAAACCCTGAGGCACCAGGCACATTTCTGGGTCTGGTTCTCCAAGTTCGAACTGACGGATGATTTTGTCCATAGCCATTCCTTCCGGTGGTTTTTCCCTAGGACAAACTTCACAAAGGTTTGTTTGTGGTATTTCCGGTAATTCTTCTCCTTTCAACAGAGCCATGATGATTTGTGCCACCAGATCTGATCTAGGTGGGCATCCAGGTAAGACTAAATCGACATCAATGACATCGGTTAGTGGTCTCATCCGACTTTCTAGACGAGGAACTCCTTCACTAGGTATTATTCCTTCATCATTGTAGGTACTTTCAGAGTTGATGTAAGCTTCTTGAGTTAAATCATCAACTGTATGTAAGTTTCCCAGTCCAAAGACTCCACCGTAAGCAGCACATGTACCATAGGCAATTACTACTTTTGCTCTTTCTCGAACTTGTAGTGCCAGTTCCCGGTTCTCTTCGTTTCGAATACCTCCAGTAACTATGGCCACGTCTACGTCGGTCCATTCATCATATTTGGTGTCCATTAGAACTGGCATGAATTCGAAATCTGCTAATCCCAGAACATCCACTATGGCTTCGTGTATATCTGCAATGGACAGTTCACATCCAGAACATACACCTAGCCAAACGTTTCCTAGTTTAACTTTGTCTGCCATTTTAGGCCTCCACTTCTTCTTCTGGAGCGTCTAGTTGTGCTTTGAGAGGGGATGGACCCAGAGCAGTTATACGATTTACCATCATGGTAACTGTTTTTGCGAATTTTTCCCCTTCTGATGCAGATATCCAGTCATGGTGAATCCTTTCTCTTCCGATTCCCAATCCATCTGCTAGTTTGTAGACTAATCTCATTCTACGGTCTAATTTATAGTTTCCTGCGTCGTAGTGGCAGTCTCCATGGTGACAGCCGGCCACAATGACCCCATCAGCACCTTCTCTGAAGGCCTTGAAAATAAATTGAGGTTCAATTCTTCCCGAGCACATTACTCGGATGACCCGCACATTTGGAGGATACTGCATCCTTGCGGTTCCTGCAGTGTCAGCTCCACCATAGGAGCACCAGTTACAACAAAACATCACGATCTTAACATCATCCTCAGCCATTGGCTTTCCTCCTTGCTTTGTCGGCGTACCATATTAATTGTACATTATATGGATATAGGAATAGTTATTATAAAGGTTACTTCAAAAACTAATTCGAAAAACATATATATGAGAATAACAAATTCAGGGTTTTTAATATTTGATTAAAATGTCTTTATTGGATATATATGAACTTAAATCACGTTTTATCATGATATGCAATATAAACCAGTTTTAATTTTTGAACAACCATCAAATGAACAGCTTATCTTAATCAAAGAATATTATAACAATAATATGTCTTTTAAAAATCCTAGTTAAATTTATATCAGTAGAACTTGAACTTAATGAGTTTTAACAGGAATTATTGGTTTTAATAAGATTATATTATTGTTTTTAATAGGGCTATCTTCATTAACTTTTACATGATCTTCCGTATATTAATTATAGGAAAAAGTCCATATAAAAATATAAGGTGTGTTATAATCACATCCATAAATTCCATCTTTTAATTAAAAACATGAAACCAAAAAAATGGTGGTGGTTAAACTGCTACTTGAAATAACTGATCTGGCAGTTGAAGTAAGTGGAAAAGAAATTCTCACGGATGTAGACTTAAATATAGGCAACGGAGAAACACATGTACTACTGGGACCCAATGGAGCCGGTAAAAGTACTCTTTTTATGACTTTGTTGGGTTTTCCTAAGTACAAAGTAACACGTGGAGAGATAATCTTCAAAGGGGAAGATATAACCAACCTTTCAACTACTGAAAGGGTAAGGAAAGGATTTGGAGTTAGTTTCCAGAATCCTCCTTCCATTAGAGGAGTAAGACTGGGTGATCTTTTAAAAATCGAACACGGGGAAAAAGATGCAGATAAAGAGCTCAGCCCAGAAATGATGGATCTGGCTCGTAAACTCAAGTTCGATGAAAAGTTCCTGGAAAGAGATGTTAACCTCGGTTTTTCCGGTGGAGAAGTTAAAAGATCCGAAATACTGCAACTTTTAGCCCAACAGCCAGACTTCATTATGTTCGATGAACCTGATTCCGGAGTAGATATTGAAAATGTAGAGCTCCTGGCTGAAGAAATCAATACACTCCTGGATAAAGACAAAAAACCGGGCTTAAGGGAAAAATCAGGGCTTTTGATAACTCACCTAGGTTACATCCTTAATTTTGTGGCTGCAGACACAGCCCACGTGCTTATGGATGGTAGAATTGCCTGTTCAGGAAACCCAGCTGAGATTATTGAAGATATACGAAAAGAAGGATTTCACGGGTGTGTGGAATGTTGCGAGATACACTAAATCGTGCCGAGAAAGCTAAGGAAAAAAAAGCACTCTACGGCGAAGATATTGACCTGGAAAAGTTCATCAAAGAAGAAGCAGGTGAACATGAAAAGGTTTCCAGAGCAAATGAAGTTCCCAAAAAGGTGCAGGAAACCCTCTTAAAAGTGGGAGTAGATCCCAATGAAGAAGAAAGATCAGGTACCTTCGTCCAAGTAGACCAGAGTGGAGTTTGTACCACCTGCGGCTCTGAGTCTGTGGAAATCATGGGTATGAACGTGGCCCTTGATAAATACGGCTGGTTAAAAGATTACATGTGGAAGGCAGTAGCTGTTGATAGTGATAAATACACCGCTCAAACAGCCTTACGCGAAAGAGAAGAAGGAGGTAGTGGAGGATACTTTATAAGATCCCTACCGGGTTCTAAAGAAGTATTCCCTCTCCAAGCATGTATGTTCATCGGTGATGAGAATGTCATGCAAACTGCCCACAACGTTATCATTGCTGAAGAAAACTCTGAACTACATATTATTACTGGATGTGCAACAGGAGAAGATGTTACTTCTGCTTTACACGTGGGAGTTTCCGAATTCTATCTCAAAAAAGGGGCTAAAATCACCTTCACCATGGTGCACAACTGGGCAGAACAGGTGGATGTGCGCCCTCGAACCGGTGTAATGGTAGGAGATGAATCTACTTATATCAGTAATTACATTCTCACCAGCCCAGTCAGGAGCATACAATCGTATCCAACTGCATATTGTACTGGTAACAATTCTAAGGTTGTTTTCCAGTCTATACTGGGAGGACAGAAGGAATCAGTTCTGGATATGGGTTCACGGGTAATCCTAGAAGGTGAAGGTTGCAGTACTGAAATGATCTCCCGATCTGTTTCCAAGGACCAATCCCAGATTTATGCTCGAGGACACCTGGCAGGAAGGGCCAAAAATGTTAAAGGTCACCTCGAATGTCACGGGCTGGTTTTATCAGATGATTCAATGATATATGCTGTACCAGAACTGGAAGGTGCATCCACAGAACTGGAACTATCCCACGAAGCAGCAGTAGGTAAGATTGACGAAGCAGAAGTGCTTTATCTTATGTCCCGCGGTTTAAGTGAGGAAGAAGCAGCATCCATGATTGTCAGGGGATTCCTGAGCATTGATATAGCTGGCCTTCCACCAGAACTGGCAGCTGAAACCAAAAGAATGATGGATCAAAGTTTAAAAGGAATGTAGTTGAGGGTATCTCTTTAAGGGCCTTAACTTAAGAAGAGTGCCTTAACTTAAGGAAAAGGTCTTAACTTAATAAAGAAAGGCATAAGTTAAGGATTCCCCCTCCCACCTCTTTTTTATCCATCCATACTTATTTTTTATTTTATGAATGTTTTCAATCTGGTATTTTTCATTTTATAATCATTTTTCTGTTTTATTCCAATTTTTGAGTTGACAAAACGCAAATGAAACGTTACAGATGAGTTATTTGAAAAAACGAAACTATGAAATGGATGAAAATGAAGTTATGAAAAATCTGAAATGAATTAATTCTGAACGAACTAATATTTGGCCAAATGGAACCTAAACTATGCATTAAAGATCAATTATATTATTGCTGAAATTTTAATGAGTTTTAGTTAAAATGCAGTATTAATAGACTTAATAGTTAAAATAGAGGTTTAAATATAAGTTTAGTATTAAAATAGGTTTATAAGTTTAAATAGGCCTAAATAGGTTTAAATTTAAAACGAGAATCCAAAATAAGTGGATGGAACACTCAAAATGATAAAATGTAAGGATGTAATGGGATTTTATTCAGAGATAATAATGAATTCACCCACTTTTTCCACTTTACCAAATGGCACCAGTAAAGTATCTCCTTTCTGTTTAGAACCTTTAACTGTGACGTTCCTTCCTTTGTCAACCTTAATGACTACGTCAGTTATTTTACCGGTTCTGTCATTGATAATGAGTTCTTCGAGCTCTCCCAGGATTCGAGCATTATTTGTAGCCACCTGATAGCCCTTGATTTCACTCCAAACCTTTTCTTCCCCTTTTATGAGTTTCCTTTCTTCTTTCTCAACCATTACCTCACCTTCTGGAGTTTCCCCATAGTTTCTTTAGGCATATTATGTCCTCGGGGCTATTAATATTTAATGCCAGTTCAATTTTATCGAGGACCAGAACTTCTTCATCTTGTTCTGTATCATTCCCCCTTAATATATTTAATCCAGAGGGAACCAGATTTTCCAGCACCAAACTGGGCTTAAGACCATGTTCACGGAATATTTCCACTGGCACCATCACTGACATGGCTGGTTTGGATGACTTGTGATACTCCCCCAGTACCAGGTCAATGATCATGGCAGTGATTAGTGGGAGATCTGAGGTTATGGTGAGAATTACCTTATCCTTGAAAACATCCTGAGAAAGAATAAATGAAAGATCTTCCACATATCCATTCCCCTGAGTTTTTAAAACCTTAAAGCCAAGATTTTCAGCATATAATGTGGTATTTGGAGTGTGATGGCTGGTGGCTACTATTATTTCATCCACCTCTGATGAATCCTGCAGTGCACTAAGCACATGTTCAATTAGGGGCTTCCCCTCAACAGGCACCATCGGCTTTTCCAGATCCATATTCATCCTGGTTCCCTTTCCACCTGCCATTAAAAGAGCTATGACCATTTTTAACCCTGCGATTTGAGTTTTTTATAATTTCCTTTCAGTGAAGATTTTTTTTAACCTTCTATTCTATTACTGTTCATGTTTAGCCGGAACATTCTATATTATTGTATGGATATTCAGTAAAAAATAATATGCTATATTTGAAAAGGGCAACACTGTAAAAAAGGTCATTATCTAAAGGTAAAAAAAAATAACATGATGAATAAGGGATTATTTATTGAAAATCCCACTCATTTAACTGTTATACTGCTTTTTTCCAGGTATTAAATCTCAAAAGAACTTTGAAAATATTCTTGAAAGGTTTCCTGTAAAGATGAATATGTATTAGGGTCCCCACAAACATGAGAATAGCTAATTCCACATGCCAAAAGGTTATGGATTGATTTAATGCAGTCCTAATACCCATATTTATTAGTAATACCAGTATTACCCCGGTAATTCCAGTTCCCAGGTATCCTGCAGTCAGGAGTAAGTTCCAAATTCTCCGGTGGGTACCCTGTTTTAAGATGCCCTTACTGAAAAGGTAATGGGTAAACAGATAGGCCAGAACCAGGAGAATGCTCACTGGAAAAAGGAAGTAATTTACATGATCTCCTTGAACACTGCCTGTGTCCAGACCAGTTCCGGGATCAGTTGCTGGGCTGGCGTTGGTGTTTGCATCAGGACTGGAATTTCCAGAATATGTATCGGCAGCATTACTAGATTGGCCATTAGTTGAAGTTGATGATGGAGAGCTACCAGTGCTTGTTGAAGAACTGGTATCCCCAGAACTTGAAGAGGAAGCTGTTTCGGTGTTTACATTGCTACTGGTAACTGACGCTGATAAATCACATATTCCATCTCCACCAGAATCCGTGAAGCGTGAACAATGCCCAGGATAAGCACAGGTACGTCCATAGGGACAGCCAGCAGCGCAGACTGTGGACATGGTAGCAGCCGCAACCCAAGGAACTGATGAAATGACAGTGATCAGTTTTTTCTTCAGTTTCATTGGCTTGACCTCCTTTTAGCTGGGATAAACAGGGCCCTTGAAGACTTCCAGTAAGTATGCAAATGGAAAATTGTTACCAGAGCTAAAGTTAATCCCAGTTCCACATGCCAATAGAGTAAATCCGGACTTATTGGGATTGAAACCCCTAATTCAAGTAAGATAATCAAAATGAAACCTGCTCCTCCAGAGACAATGAAAGCCACCAGAATAATCAGGTTCCATACATTAATGTGAATTGCTTTTTTTATTAAATTTACCTTGTACAGGCTGTACGTGAATAAATAACCCATTATAAAAGGTAATGTGGGTATAATCATGTCATAAATCATGAAAAATCCTCTATTTTTTTAATTCTCAATTAATTTTTTTACAAAATATTCTGTTGGCATCTTCTTTTGGGTAAATACTTTTCAACAGAAAATGTCTAAATTCTCTAATTTTTTGATTTGAAAATTAGCATCCATACGAACAGTACGTATTTTAAGACTTTATTTTAGCTCTGTTACTAAATTAAGGATTTATTTAAAAATACTTATTCCAAGTTTACACCCAAATCTTTACCATATCAATAGATTTTTAGAATAAACCCTATTAAATGAAAATAGATAAATTTAAGAAATCAGAAAGGGAATTAAAAAAGTTAATAAAAAGAAGTTAATGATAAAAAAAATGAAGGAACGGGTAATAAATGAAGATTCCCGGATGTAAGATTATCCAGATTCATTCATAATACCCCATTTTAACTTATTCTCTGGTTACTCCAATGAGTACAGAAAGGGCAAAAAATTCTATTACATTTAAGAAGAAAATTGGGCTACCCATTCCTGGACCTTTGAAACCTTCATTTAGTATTAAAAATCCGGTGAATAGTGCATTTTGTAGGAGGAGTAACATGGCAAATGCAACTAGGCCAAAGGTGAATTGAGATTTGAATTTCCGGTAACTGCCTATGTACATGTACAGTAAAATCAGTAAAAGACATATATTGGCAATTCCCAGCACAACATCAATGGTAATGAGTTGAGAGTTATCAAAGTTTATCGGTCCCATCCCAGTACCATTTCCCCCACCCGTTTCGGTTCCATTTCCTCCATGATATCCAGGCCCTTTGGGCACTTCAGGTCCTCCTACTTGCATCACATCACCTCTATACTGATTTAAAGGATAATAATCCCATTGTTTTCCATAATGATTTAATTATCTACTTAATTTTTTAGGTTTTCATTTTACTCAGAATGTCTAAGAAGGTAGAATAATTTTCTTCCATACGATTTGATAAAAAGTACATTGCCCCATATTTTTTCTCACCGGTGGAGTTAAAAATAATATCATGTTCTTCCAAGACTTTCATATGATGTTTAATGGTTTTATAATCAAGATCAAGTTCTTTAGAAAGTTGATTGACATTATATGGCCTATCATGCAGGGTTTTGATTATTCTGGCTCTGTTGACCCCCCCTTTACTACCAGCAATCAAATACCATAAAACTCTTTTCATGACAATCACTAAATCCAAAAGATCAAACTTGGATAAATCAGATATGATCCTAGTTCCTAAAATAGTTTATTTTCTTAAAATTGTTTAGTTAATTTAAATAGATTTATTCTTAATATAATCCATGATTTTTTAGCCAAAATAATATTTATAAAAAAATTAAGGTGTTGGAATGTGGTTCCTGCGTTATAAGTTGGAATTATAAACACCAAAACCATATTCCACTTTATAGTATTGTTTATGATTTATTTCATCTGTAATTTCCTTCTTTGTCCCAGTATACAGGGTCCTCCCTGTTTACCACCCAATGGTGTATGTGGTGTTCCCATTGAATTCATACATCTGGCCATCACTGCTGATCCTAGGGCAAGGGCATCAGAAACAAATATAACATTTTCAAAGTAGTCCTTGGCAAATTCCAGTACCAGTTCTGGTTTGCGTCCGGTGATTCCTGCCCTGCCAGTGACCCCCAGGAGTGACCCTTCCTGGATAACCCCTTCATCATCAGCCTCAACAATTAACCGTTTAACCACGTTGGCACTTACATGGTCCAGTGTGGCAAACAGGGTGTGCATGTCAGTTGTTTCAATAATTTCATGACCCAGTTTGGTGAGTTCTGGTATTTCATCCCCATCTTTACCCACATCACAACCAATAAGGGTGGTTCCAGCATCGTAGGCAGCATGAGGATCCACTGGGACTGTTCCGAAACGTTCCCTGCCTTCTGGAACTTTTCGTATGTCCACGTGTTCATGGGCACGCATAGCAAACTCTTCAGCGGCTTTCCAATCTGCCTTTTTGAGTATATCCTTATTGTACAGGTCTAAAGCAGCACCGCCACGTTTATCTACCTTTTCAGTTCCCCTTATAATGGCATCGGATATGGCCCCTGCCAGACCACAGAAGTTTCCAACAGTTTTAGCATAGGGTTCGTCATTGTTAACTATTCTACCAGCCAGTGTGGTCCCAAAATCCATTGAGATACAGGGATTACGATAATCTAGATCCGTCCACTTGGAACCTGCTTTTATACCTGCAGTTACCAGTTCTCCTTCCATTTCATTAGCTACCACTGCCCTACCTGTGGGTGGTACTACACTTACCACTGCACCGTCAAACATGACCTTGTCCAGGAGGGTAAAGTCCTGTAATTTTTTAGGTAAACTGTCCTTGGATATGGAAGGGGACATTTTACTTGGAGGTATACCTGCCTCCAGGCAACCATTGGCCAGAGCAATTATGAGTTCTCCCACCTCTTTTGGTGAGGCAAACCCTGCAGTAACCCCTGTTGAACGTACAACAAAATCAAGGTCGTCTTCGATGCTTATCTGGGAACGTTCCACAGATTCTAAAATGGTGTCCTTAACCATTTCAGAAACTGATTCCTGAGTTAATTCAACATGCCATACTGTTTCTCCAAAGACTTTTTCCCCCTTTTTGGGGGGTCTGATGTCCCTGGTCATTTTAACAGTCTTATCCAGTAGATAGGTACGACTGGTGTTGAGGTTGGTGGCAGTGAGGATGCATTTGGTGGTGGTGTTTCCCAGTTCCACCGATGCCACAATGTAATAAACATCCGGGCGCATGAGGGTACCGTATCCCTGTCCTCTGGTTTTCTTGGTAAACGGCGCCATTTTAGCTTCTTCAATGGTAATGTACCTGCTTTTTGCAATAACTGGCTTTGGGCCTAAACCTAATAGTTTTTTGATAAATGACAACTTAATACCCCCAATTTAATAATATTAATACAAGTTAAGTTTATCGAAAATGAATATAAACATTGTGAATTGATTGTTAAAACAAACTTTTTATAGTAATAAAATAGGTGAGTCTAAAAATCTGCTCAGTAATGGAAGGATTGAAAGTGAACTTTACTAAATGAGAATAGCAATTAAAAGAGTAAAAAAATGTGAAAAGGAGAAGGATAATAAAGAATCTCTCCTCATTAAATTGGTTTAGGATCTTTTTTAACTGGTTCTCACCAGGAGTACTGTACAGGGAGCCGAGTGCACCACTTTTTCTGAAACACTACCCAGCAGGCGTTTGTCCACAATATTTTTACCGGTTCCCAAGACTATCAGGTCAACACCTTCATCTTCGGCAACCTTTACAATTTCATCAGCAGGGCTGCCCTCACGCATTATTCCTCTGAATTTAACCATGTAATGTGTTGGTGATTGGAATTCCTGTTTCATACTATCCAGAATTTCTTTACCCTTAGCCGTTAACTCGGTAACCATCATTTCCTTAACTTTTTTTGGTGTTAAAAATGGTACAGAAGTTTCCACAACGTATATACCTATTACTTCGGTTTCTCGTTCCTGAATAATGTCTAAAGTATGCTCAATTATGGGATCCATGTATTCGCCCATGGTGGCTACCAGTATTTTTTCGTACATTTTATCACCTATTAAGCCAGTATGAATATTCTGATTAGGGCATAAGCAATGTAAGTTATCATTAATACTATGCCGCCCCATCTATTTAATTTACCTTTACCCATCTTTATAAGAACCATTAACAGAACTGTTACAAAGATCATGACCGGTGCATCAAAGGTTAATGAAATTCTATCCACCGGGACATTCAACAGCAAGGCAGGAACTCCAATTCCAATAAGAATATTGAAGGTGTTACTTCCAAGTACAGTACCCAGTGAAAGATCGTGGAGTCCTTTCATGGCCGAGCTTAAGGTTACCACCAGTTCAGGTATACTGGTACCAACAGCCAGGACAAATAGCCCCATTACCATATCAGATATACCAAACATACTGCCCAGTTCATCAGCACTGTAGACCAGGAGTCTGCAACCAATAATTAATCCTGCTATACCACCAAGGACATACAGGTATGTTTTTTTAGTAACATTCTTCCCAACCTTCTCTTCAGATTTTTCCTCAATGGATTCTTCTAAGTTATTGTTTTCTTTAAGTTGTTTTTCTTGGTATTCATCCTGATGATTAGTTTCATCACTGTGTTTCTTCTGTGCTTTAATTAAAATCCATAAGTAGAAACAGTACGCAACAATCATCACTACCGCTGCAGGCCAACTTATATCCCCAAATAACATGAAAAACAGAAGAATTAAACCAGTGATAAGAGTCATCAGCCAATCCCGATGTAATCCTGATTTATTTGTTTGAATCATTCCAGCTACAGCAGCAGATATTCCTAAAATACCAGCTATGTTCCAGATGTTTGAACCAATTACAGTTCCTACACCTAAATCAGTACTGCCAGTTAATGATGCAACTACTGCTGATCCAAACTCAGGAAGAGATGTACCAATGGCAGAAGCAGTTACTCCCAAAATGATTTGGGATATACCCAAAGCTCCCCCTATCTCTACTATATTGTCCACAAAAATATCAGCTGATTTTATTACTATAACTAAAGCAATTATTAAAACTCCTATAAGTGCAATTACCATTAACAAGATATCACCGGCATAAGGTTTCCGCTTTCCATTATTTATAATTTTGTAATTGAATTTTGTATTAGATTACACATAAACAAATATATGAATACTTTATCCAATAAGCGCCTGAGATATATAAAAGTTTTTATTATTTTAATTTCTTTGAAAATATTTCAAGTAATCTTCATTTTTAAAATAATCTTATTTAAGATAAAATTAGCTGAATTCTAATAGTAAAATATGATTTCTTGTTAAAAATAAAAAAAATAGAAAGTTATAGGCGCAGTACGCCTATATCAGTTTGTTTATTGGGTGTTCTTCGATTGGTTCGGTTCCTATGTCTTTAGCTGCTTCAGCAATGAAGATGTCAGCCATAGCACAGGCAGGGAAAGCCATTCGAGCGTTTTCGATTGGGCCGAAAAGTACGAAGTCTCCACCAGCCATTTGCTGGACTATGTTGGAACCTACGTCACAAACAGGCCATGCTTCAGAATGTCCCATTCCACCTTTTTCCACTGGTTTTTTGTAAGTTCGTAGCCAGTCCCATGCAGATGGCACGTTGTGAATACCACTACCTACAGGGTATCCCCATTTGCTTTTAACAGCAAAAGAAGTTCGGCAGGCAGGTCCTGCACCCTGACCTAATGGAGTAATTGCTACATCCATAAATGGTTTGGTGATTCCACACTCTTCAGACATTTCCAGTAGACCTTTGTCCAGAACACTTCCACCATCTTCCCAGATGTTGATTTTACCTTCTACACCTGCTTCCATGGGGTTGAATCCCAGAACGATGGATGCAGAGATATCAGTGTCAGCAACAGCTTGCAGTTCATCAGCTTCAGAAGACATGTTGATGGAGTTGTAGATGGCTCTTTCTGATAAACCAGTTTCATCCACAAATTTTGCACCCTGAACTTTAGCTTCTGCTGAAGTTGAGTCAATCATGAATGGTGCATCGGTGACTTCTCCCACAAATTCCAGGTATTTAACAATTGCTTCTGGTGTTGCACCGAAAGTCTGGACAATACATGGGTTTCCAGTGATGTCCTGCATTTCTTCCATAGTTTTTATTCTTTCTTCTGCTGCGTCTTTATCAAAGACACCTGCTTTCTCATCGCTTATGATGTTGTGTCCACCATAAAATATGGTTCCAGCTAAAACGGTGGGGTACTCGCCTGGCTGTCCACCAACTTTGACACCAGCTACATCTATAACCACTTGTTCCTTGTCAAACCTTATCATAAGTAAACCTCCTTGAATTAGACTCCTCCAAAGGTGGATAGGATCGCTCCTACTTTCACTACTTTGAATGCCACGAACAGGATTATTAGTCCTATTATTATTCCGTATAAAATACCAATATCCCTGCCAACTTGATGACCAACTCTCTGGTTGATTTCACCCCAGGTGAATTCAACCTTTTCATCCATCTCGTCTAATCTTTCATTAGCTTTGTTGTATTCATCTGCAGGGACAATAACGCGAGGTATAACATTTTTTTCTTCATCTGCCATTTATTATGCCCCCGTACTGGTCATTAATACCCATACTACTGGGAGACCCACTAGGAGAACTGCCAATAGGAAACCCAGTGCCATACCATAAATTCTGGTGGCTATGAGTCCTGAGAACAGCCTCTGATCTCTTCCAATTAGTTGGGTTCGATATTTTACATCTGCTGCTACTTTTTTTATGCCTCGAACATTAGGTTTGTTTGATATTAACATCTATAAACCCCCATTATTTCAAGAGCAGTATGGTTCCAATGGTCAGGATGAAGACTAGGCCTATCATTATTCCCTGAACTTTACCGGCATACATTCCTGCGGCCATCCTGTTTAGACCACCGACGGATTTCACCTGGGTCTGGATGTTACGCATTCGTGCTTCAATTAAAGCAGTTTCTGGAGCGACTGGTGGTACTTCTTCACCTTCTTCTTCATCGCCGTCACCTTCTTCTACCTTAATAACCATTGCTTCTTCTTCAAAAGCTCCTGGATCTTTGTCAATACATTCTTTGACTTTGGACTGTATGGTAGCAGCGTCCTCTACGTCAATTATGCTTACAATTTCCAGTTGCTGTTGGAATCTTTCGATTCCTTCATCTGGTATATTTTCTACGAAAGGAATGGCCCCGGTTGCACCGACTATCTTCCTCTTTTCAGGGTCTACACCGTTAGCATGGAGAGCTTCAATACTCTGACCAGTGATGTGTCCCTGCACTTCTGATCCAGTTAAGATCAAAAAGCGTATGTTAGGGTTTGAGATGATGTTTGCAACAACCTTTTCAATCCCTAGGTTTTCAGTTTTGCAGGGTCCGGATATTGCTGCACCGGCATCAACTGCTATCTGTTCAATGTGGGAAGCCAGTGTTGTGGCTGCAACAGGACTTTCTGGGTCTCCTACTACGTAGTCCCCGTTTATTACAGGCCATCCTTCTGCTGGTGATTTCTTTTCAGCCAACTTTAACACCTCCTATAACAATAGGGCCAGCAGTAGTACAAGTCCGACTATAAATCCATAAACCATGTTGGTTAAAGTACCGGCCATCATGTATGTTCCTTCCCTTCCAGGGTAGGAACCTTCTGATGTGGTAGTTGGATCTAGGGCTGTGTATAAGTCTTCTACTGCAACCTCTAATTCGTTTAATTGTTCGTTTACTCCATCCATGGATACGATGACAACATCACGGCCTAAAGCCGCACCGATCATACCAGTGGTGGGATCCAGAGTTAGGTTCATTTCAGGAACTACTTTGATGAGTGGTAACATTTCCATTTTTATTCCTCCTAGTGTTCCTCCTCTTTAGGCCACATTCCAGACCATGCCACAGATGCTGCATCTTCTTTGGATGCCTGCATGAACATTCTCATGCATATGAACCAGGCTAAAGCTCCGATGATGGCAATAACCCACCATGCTTTAGAAGTACCTATTCCTAACAGGCCTACAAGGGCCATGGATATGAAACCTGTGGCTCCTGCCAGTTTTAAGGTTCGAGCTCTGTCTTCCTGTGGTCCTAAACATGCGTTGAATGGGTGCTGAATAGCCATTGTATTTAAGATAAAGAGTAATCCAATGAAACCAGTGACAACCACTGATTTTAATATTGGAGCCATTGCGTAACTTCCGGCAATTGCTGCTGAGAATCCGAGGACGGATATGGCAGCTGCACCAGTAAGTTCCATGGTACCAGTTACCAGAACTGGTATTTTCATTCCTACTATCTTTTTAGCTATTAAGGCAATTACTCCGCCTAAAATAACAGCCAGAACTACTCCCAGTAATGGGGCTATTATGGTGTAAGCTGAGCCCAGCATGATACCTCCGGCAATCCCAGCTAGGGCACCTATGATACCCACAGATAGTGACATGTATCCTATGGAAGGCACACCAGTACCTAAACCGTAGCTAGCTACTCGGGCAATAGCGTCAGCACCCCATACTATAGCACAAACAGCACCTAATGCTGCAAGTAAGGGCCCAAGTACAGGGTTAATTGGTGTTAAATAAATACCTACTAGTCCACCTATTATTCCAATACCAGCGGTCATTTTTGGGTCAACGGAAGATTCACCACCGCCACCTCCTGCTACTGACATTAGAACACACCTCCTTTAAGTAATAATACTCCAATGAGTCCAGTTACTAAGGATGCTAAAAGACAGGCCACGATTCCTTTAGGAATTCTTTTGAATTTTGGGTCGTGGAATCCTTCGATTGTTCCTCCAATGTTGTAAGACGCAACTACTGCGTTTATGAAGAACAGACCTAAAGCAAATATTCCTGCTACCATTGCTGCGGCAATGGATGTGTTTCCGGCTACTAATGGAGCATATGCAGGTAAGGTTACCAGTGATTCATAGACTGCCCAGTAAGCAAGTCCACCACCAATTCCACCTAGTAGTCCTCCGATTATTCCACTAACGAAACATACGGTTGGTATTCCGTGTCCTTCTGTACCTGGAGTTACGTATTTTTCTTGATTATATTTGGTTATTGGGTCGGTATCTACTTTTGCTGATGCGGGTACAGTTCCTACACCCCATACGTATACCCAGTTACCTACCAGCATGGTGATACCTATCATTAGCATGGAACCAACTGCACCTGATGCCAGAATGAGCCAGAGTGGCTGTCCGGTCATGGCAGCTGCGGTAATTAGTCCAGTCATTCCTGAACCTGCTGCTAACATAGCAGTACCTGTTCCCACACCTGTTGCTGTTGCTATAGCTGCTGGAGCACCACCCACTGGTATGAAGTGTACACCTCCACCAATGAGGATTCCTGCTGCAGTTACAGCACCGATCATTAATAATGGGTCCATCATAAAACCTCCTTATTCCTTGTATGGTCCGTATTTGTTTCTGGCAAATACTTCGATTCGGTTGTTGATGTATATTAAGAGTAAGACTATTACGATACCGGCAATTACTCCTCCAGCAGCTCCGAATACTATTGTGGTCCAGAAGCTTAAGAATACTATGAGTCCAAAGGCAAATCCTGTAACAGGTCCACCGAATTTGGCACAGAAGTAAACTACATCTATGGAGTTCCTGGCACCGAGTTCTGCATTTCTGGTTATGTCACCGTGAATTGCGACTGGGATACCTCCACCGAATGGGTACTGTTGGTATTCCCTTTCAGCACCATAGTGAACATCTCCTGTTGATGAACCTATGGCACCGATGGTTATTCCCCACAATACTGCTAAGAATGGCAGTGCAAATGGGTGGGCGAAGCCTGGTAAGCTTAAAGTCATCAGGTATGATAATCCTACTATACAAAAGGTTACTATAAATCCGTGACCAGTTATTGGTCCTAAGTGCTGGGTTATTACATCCAGGAATAATGGTTGATTAAATTGGGATTGGCTTACGATCCTTCCTAAATGAGATGTTGTGGCGAATGCGGCGTGAACCAAAGCTGCTATGGCTGCTCCTCCAGCTATTGACATTATAACTGGTAGTTGCAGTGATCCCATCAGAACAAAAGCTACAGAACCGGCAATACCTGCTAAGGTACCCATCTGTACTGGTTCACCAGATATGGCCTTGTTCATCATTCTGTGAAGGTTGCCCATCTGGGGTGCCAGTTGTACCTGAGAGTTAGGGTTACTCATGGATCCGACATCGGACTCTAAATCCTCTGCGGCACCAGCAATGGTTGCAGCAGCACCCATTAGAGCAACAACACCTAATCCTGCGATCATACTCGTAGGGTCCATATTTTACTCCTCCTTTTTTTTAAATAAATAAAAAATAGGTGTTAAAACACCTATTTATTTGGCTGGGGAAATTAGAGCTCTTTCTCCGGCAGGTTCGAATTCTCTTAGTGCACCTTTAGCAAACTCTGCTCTGACCTGAGTAAAGTCAAAGGTCAGGTTAGGGTCAGCAAAGGCTATTTTTACCAGTGGGTTCAGGACGAATGCGTCTCCACGGGCAGCGTGTGCAGCCTGTGAAATACCAGCGTATTCTCCCTGGTGACCCACGTTCATGGCGTAGTTGGGGTAGTTAGCTCCTCTCAGTTCAGTTGGTAATCCTTCGTCGTTCCTAATTGAGAACACGTTGGATGCACCACACTGGTCCTGCAGGTCGTAACCATAGAAACCAAGTCTGCTGTGCTGTTCTTTGTGTAAGTACATGGATAAGTACCATCCACTTAGACCGGTCTGAGCATTAGCAGTGGCGAATGCAGTTGAACATCCTGCTGCGGCTGCAACAATGGATGCTCTCTGAGATCCACCAAAGATGGTTTCCAGTAATGCTGGGTAGTCTTCGAACTGTTCTAGAGCGTAGAATGTAACTTCGGAAGCTACATCAAGGACGGTGTCCATGTTGTTAGGTGCTTCGCACATTCCGTATTTATCTTCCACGTATTCTTTACCGAAGTAGGTAAAGTCATCTAGAATATCGTCAGTGTATGCTGCGGTAGCGTACTGAGTGAATCCTACACCACCGGACATGTAGGAACCTAGCCAAATCTGGTCGTATAGCATAGCTCCGGAAGCCACCACGTCCAGGGTAACCCGTACAGGGTCTTCCCAGTTAACACGTGAGGACTGACAGATGTCTGCTAGGTAACCGAAGGCGATTCCTCCAGGTTCGTTTTCCCCTCGAGCTCTTCTTACAGGCAGGTAAGTACCCATGTGTATAACTTCTGCGTGTTTAGCTGCGTATGCGAAGTCACCGGTAGCGGCTTCTCCTGCAGCCTGTTTGTATGCAGAAATCATTGACATACCCACTTGCATTGCAGACCATCGTGAGGTGGTACCACCATCACAGGTACGGGATACAATGGTTGGTATCCGTACAATAGTCCACATTCCGTCCCCTACTTCTGCTTTGAGGACATCAGCTTGGTGTTCTGGGAACTCTTTGTTGATGTTAAGGACGTATCTCTGGTCGATTTCATCAGCAATTTCGTCGTTACCAGTGAACACTTTAACGTAACTGTCGGCAGTTAGTAGAGGGTGGGTTTCCACCATGTGTTCCTGAACAACTGCTGCACCAGGCATAGCGTGGTTTACAGTTTCCAGGTAGTGGGTTATGGTTTCAGGGGTTACTTCTTTACCTAACCTTTTTTCTATAACAGTGTGTGCTGTGTTTAATCCCACAACAACAGTTCTTCGAATATCATCCCAGAACTGCTGCATGGCGGCATTGTTTACGAAGTGTAGGTCGTCACCTTCAACAAAGGTGTCAGTTGTAGAAACCTGGTAGGGCATTAAAACCCTCTGTCCTAAAGGAGTACCCACATCAGGGTCGTACTGAGGAATTCCACGTTTAGCTGCTACTTCTTTACCAGCTTCCACGAATTCCCTTTTCCTTTCAGACTGTTTCCATCCTCCGAATTTGAAGTATTCGGTGGTTTTGTCACTAGGGTCTTCTTTGAAGGCCTTTTTCAAAGCGTTTATGAACATTTTTTCAGCCATTTTTCCAACTCCTTATTCAGGTTTGTACCCACCTTTAGATCGGCTCACGTGTATTCTGTGCAGTATTTCAACTGCGTCAGCGTCGTCTCGGTAAGCTTCACCATCTTTACGGTAGATAGTGGTTTTTTCCTTGAGAGTGGCTTCATCTAATGGTTCTCCTAAGTCCACTGGTTCGTCGAGTTCGTCACCAATCTGGTTTTTAACTGCGTCTACTTTTCCAGTGGATTTGTTGAAGACTAGACGTCGTAACATGTCAAACATCATACCGTCTTCGTCAAGTCTCAGGGAGTGTCCGTGTACAGATTTTCCTCTGATACCGGATCGGGCTGGGTCAAAGAATTCAGTTTCCAGAAGTTCCTTGGATACTTTTTCCAAGTCTCTTTCACGGGTTTCGATAATTTGACGTCCTGATAGGGTACCGGCGTCGGCTCCTCTGTATCTACATAGGTAAGCCCTTGACCTTAAGAATGGCTGGGCTGGAGCAAAGTACATGGAGTCTGTAAACTGTATGTATCGTACTCGGTCACCGGCTTTTGCACCGTCTAATGGTTCAACCATTTCACGGATGGCGTCGTCAGGTTCATCCATCTCTTCTAGAGGTGGGTGTACGCTGGGGTATTCTTCACCAGGAGCTCTGTGACCTAATATTTTAACTATATCTTCGTCGGAGATCTCCCTCAATTTTTCTAGTCCTATTTCTGGGTCGCAGAATTTTCTCCGGTTTTCTGCTACCTTACTGGTTCCTGGGTAGTATTGTGCCATATTCATGCACCTCCTAATGCTAATCTCACCTTTCTAATAATTTCATCCAATTTCTCTTGGGGACAGGTTTCTCCTCTTATAACTCCGCTGATTATATCCACGATTTCACCTTTAGTTTTAGGTTCTTCGGGCATAACTGCTCTGGTTTTTACACCGATCTTAGCGAAATCCTCAAAGTCCACGGGGTATTCGCATATGACAATACATGGCCGATTTACGTGACGTAAAATCAGGCGGGCCTTGTATACAATATGATGTCGAACCCCTCCCAGGTGCACTACCACAAGTTTAAATCTTCCTATCTGCTCTTTCTCCTTGGGAGTCAGACCAAAAAGGCTTCCTGAACCTGCACTGGGTGCGTCCTGAGGTACTCCTGCACCTGCGTTTAAAACCAGTGTACTGGTCAAAATATTTGCTTCTCGCAGGGCAAAGGTTATTTCGCATACTGGTTTAGTTATGTGTCTCCTTCCTGGAGACATTGCTATGGCCAGTACTTCATTTCCACATTCTGCAAATGTCCCTCGTTGGGCTATTCCGCCTCCTTCGCCCATTCCCATTGTTTCTCTACAATCGACTACGTGGGTGCATTTGCCTATCATTTTTAATCCTTCTTCCTGATAATAGTGGCTCTTTCACTGAGCTGTGCATTTTGATCAGTCAAACCTACCAGTTCTTCGGGTATTTCATCAGTTGCTTCTCCATATTTTAAGCCGTCAGTGACGGTTTTTTGCTTCCTGATAAAAGTTCCAACATGTATGTTGTACCCAAAAGGTAAATTGTCTTCACAAATAGCTTTAACTTGTTCAATGACGTCTTCTTCCTCAATTTCCATAAATACTCGCCCTGTTTTTACCTGTAAGTCAACTTCTTCACCTAGAATAGTGATGACTCTTCGGTCCGGGTTTTTTTTATCTTGAGGAAGTCTTTGACCCTGTATTACCATTCGTTTTACGCCGTCCAGTTCTTCCAAGTTGTTTAACAACTTTTCAGTAGTGTCTGCGCTTAAAAGTCTGTGTGGAAAGATTTCGATGTCCATTTAGTTATTTACCCCCAATTTGGATTTCCTTTTTAGACTTGGTTTTTAATCTCCGCTGCTGCTTCGTTCACGTATTTCAGTGGTTCTCGGAACGCGTCGACTTGACTGAACACTTCTTTGATTAGTCCGGAGGTTGATTCAGGTGAGAACAACTGTGTACCTGCGTCTAAAGCCATGGCTGCTGCCACACATGGTATGGCGAAACCTTTACTGTGTCGAGTCACGATGTGGTTACCATTAAAGATACCAGGACCTCCACCACCGTATATAGAGTGGCTGAAGAAGGAGAATCCTACTGCTACACCTTCAGCTCGACCGAAGTCTACGCTTGGTAATCCAGTTTCGAATTCCAGAATGTCGTTGTAGTATAGAATGGTTGATGAAACACCTTGCGCAGCACGTGCAGCACCTTGGTTTACCATGGTGGCTGCTAATTGTCCTGCAGCGGCGTATGCGTTCCACTTAGCTACGTCATCGGTTCCGTAGACACTGAAACCATTCAGGTCTTTTTCTACACCGATAACACCATCAGCTTTTGCCCTTCCAATCATGGATTCTATGACTGATCCAACAGTACCTTCGGCACCGTTTTCTTTTACCAGGTCAAACACCACATTATCGGCGTTCATTCCTTGGTAAGCCAGTCCTAATAAGTGCATCCTTTCAAATGCTCCTACTGCATCACCCATTTCAAACATAGCTGATTGTTCCAGAAGACTGGATAAAGCTGATGCTTGCATGGTGTTTTTCAGGGTTGTTGCTACCACGTGGTTAACCATGATGTTACGCAGGGCGTAACCTGGGCCTTCCAGTTTCTGTGGTATATCTAGCATGGTTGCTAAGTTTCCACCCATATATTCTACTGACTGTGGATATCTTCCCAGTATGGCTGCTTTAACCATGTTAGCGTCGTACATGTTGACGTCGCACACATCTATTATAGCCTGAATGAATGCATTGGCAGTTACCAGTGAGGTAGCTGAATATTCAGCGGCTGCATCAAACCGAGCGGTTGGAAGCTGGACTAATGCCCTTTTTCCTCCACCCAGTAGTTCGACTGTGGTGTTGTCGCCTTCTTCGACCTGTATCATTTCTTTTGCTTTAGCTGCAATAGCTTCAGCATTTCCCACTATGTCTAGATCCAGTTCCCGTCCCAGTATTTTACATGCTGGTCCACCGACTTTTGCGGCTTTCAAAGCATTTTCTGTACCTTCGAGGTTAACTGCTACAGTCCTTTTGATACCTTGTACAATCGCTTTGATTGCAGGGTTCCTTAATGGACTCAGGGCTTCTATGGGGACTTCTGCTTCGACAAGATTGCCTCTGTCGTCGTACAAGTCGACCTTATCTTCAAACTTTGCCATTTTTTCCCTCCTACAGATTCTTGCATACCAATTCCTTGCACCAAATCAAATTTAAACAGAAAATAATTCTGTTGAGTTGGGGTTCAAAGTTCCCATGGTACAATTTGATATACGAGTCTCCGTTTACTATTTGGTATGTATTAAACTTTCTTCTTGAATCAAATAGAAAGACTTATAAGTGACAATTTCGTAAACTTATCTCGGTGTATATAATGGTTCCAACATAACGTTGGAATTAGAAAATATCCAAAAATATCTTATTTTAACATATTATAACGTATAAAACGTTGATATTATGCAAATAATCGCAGATGTGGGTGGAATCCCTGGAAAAGACTGCAGAGGCTTCTGCAAATACTGTTATTTTAGGAAGGTTAAAGGAGAAGATCCTTTAGGATGCAAATCATGCCCTCCCGGTACTTTTGGTTGCGAGCAGTGCACTTCAGGAGTGAGAGAAACAAAAAACGAATTTATTCCCCCATTTATGGTTATTAACTCTGTTAAAACATCTTTAATGATGGGAAATTTTCGTGACGATGACCTTAAAATAAATATCAGTGGGGGAGGAGATGTGAGTTGTTATCCTCACCTCCTGGATATTACCTCTGCATTTTCCCAGTGGGAAATTCCGATCCACCTAGGTTACACCAGTGGAAAAGGTATTGACAAACCTCAAATGGCGGATGATCTCATATCCCAGGGAGTAGAAGAGGTTACATTCACTGTTTTTTCAACCAACCCCCAACTTCGGAAAACTTGGATGGGTGATAAAAATCCCCAGGCATCTCTTGATGCTTTAAAGAGATTTTCTGAAGGTTGTGAGGTACACGCAGCTGCAGTAATCGTTCCGGGTGTTAATGATGGGGAAGCATTGCGCCAGACATGTACTGATCTGGAAAAATGGGGTACCAAGGCATTCATCCTCATGAGATTTGCCAACTACCGCAACCAGGGACTCATACTGGGGAATGAACCCATAATAGAAGGGGTTGAACCACATAACTTGCAGGAGTTTGAAGAACTGGTGCGCAGCATAAATCAGGAATTCAACCTTAGAGTAACTGGTACACCAGTCTGTGATCCTGAAAATGACTCACCATTTGCCCTGACTCAGAAGAAAAACCTACATTACCTGGAAATATTGTCCACTGTAACCTCCGAAGCAACCATATTAACCAGTAAAATTGCTAAACCCTTCATTGAACGCGTTTTCAATGCCATTGGGGCTTCAGACCTGGTAAATGTGGTGGCTGCTAACCAGGATATTGCATGTCTGATTACCCAGCGAGATCTTGAGGATTTAGACCTGGCTGATGTGAAAGATACTGTGTTAATCCCGGGAAGGGCTTTTGTCCATGATAAAACAGCAACTGAAATCCTCAGTAGAGATGGTAACGAACGCATTGTTGCCCGAGGCCCGGATAAACTCAGTGTTGACGGGGAAATGAGTGGTACCTTGAGCCAGAATGATGTACTTAAAACAGAATTAATAGCATTTGAAGAGTTAATTGAAGCTATAAATTTCTTTGGGGTGCGTGTTAATTAAAAAATCATACCCTACACTTATATTTTATTAATTTAAGTTTAATTGAATGTATTCTTAGATTGAATGTATTCCTAGTTTTGTAGTGTTTATGAATCTTGATTGTGATATGATGACTAAAAATTTAAAAATAACCGTTTTAACGCCAGAATTCTACAGTTATGGGGCTCTTTTAATAGCAGGAATACTTAAAGAGCAGGGATACTCTGTTAAACTGCAAAAAGGTTTTGGGAAAGTAATTGATGACGATATTGTTTTCATAAGTCTTCAATCCACCATCCACCTAATAAAATATCAACAGGAAATATCATCAATAAATGCTTTTAAAATAGTGGGAGGTCCAGTAACTCTCACCCCTGAACTGATCCTGGAACATCTACAGGTGGATCTGGTGGTAGTTGGGGAAGGTGAGGATACTGTATATAATATATTAAAATTTTTAAAAACCAATCCCTCATACCAAATATCTGATTTTAAGGATATTCCCGGTGTTGCATTTAAAGCAGACAACCAGACTGTTATCACTGAAAAAAGCAATCCATGTTGTCTTAAAAGACCATTACCTTTTATTCCATCTGAAATAGCCCGTGAAAACATTAGGGGAGCTAATGTTTATCTGGAAACTCATCGTGGATGTCCTGGAAACTGTGGTTTCTGTGGAGTGCCCTGTTTATTCGGCAGAAAGGTGAGAAGTCGCCCACTTGAGGATATACTGACTGAAGTTAAATACATGTTGAGCAAGGGAGCTCAACGTATAGCCATAAGTGGAGGTACTGGCTCTCTTTACGGCAGTAAAAAGTTCAAAAGTGTGGATGAAGAATCTTTCGTTGAACTTTTACGTGAAATATCTAAACTTACAGGCCCTAGAAACCTTATAATACCTGATATTCGGGCGGATTTAATCAGTGACGAAATTATGGAAGCCGTGAAAAAGTACAGTAGAGGATGGGTATTTTTCGGAATCGAATCAGGTAGTGACCGTGTTCTTCGCCATATGAAAAAGGGAATAAGTGTGGATCAAGTCCATGAAGCTGTAGAGATGGCCCGTAAACATGGTGTGAAGATTGGAGGTTCATTCATAGTGGCATATCCCGGGGAAGAAGAGGAAGACTACCAGGATACCATAGATCTTGCTGATGAGTTAATGCTGGATGATTATTTCGTGAGCATCGCCGAACCAATCCCTGGAACCCAACTCGGAGATGAAATATCCAAATTATCTATGGAAGATAACTTACTATTTCAGGATAGCTTGAAATATAAAAGACATGGTTTGAGTATAGCTGAAGAGCGTGCCCTGGATTTTATGATGGATTCCTATATATTTAGAAGTTTTCCAACTGCAATGTCACAAAAACTCATGAAAGACCTTGAAAATGAAGTTAAATCCCAGGGAGAACATATTAAAAGTATTATTCCTCTACTGAAAAATCATTGATACTTAACTTAAAAAATATTTTATAAAACTTCACAAAACAAAATTATAAAGAAATAGAGATGTCTGGACAGACATATACGGTAGAGATATCTAGATTTGTGCTAGGGATTATCTAACTTCTACTGTAATAGTATAGACTTAATACGGAAATAATAGAACTCAAAGAATGAGGAAGTATAGAACTCTAAGAATAAGGAAGTAAGAACTCAAAGGACAATATTCTTGGTATTTACCATGATCTCTTTGGTTGTACTACCCTCAGGACGGATACAATGAATAATCTCTCCAGAAAGTACATATCTGGGACCTTCACCCAGTTCTTCTCCTAAAAGCACATTCACCTTTTCTTTAACCAGAAATTCTGCAGTTTTTATTCCTTTCTTTTTTTCCAGATAATGGGCAGGATTATCCTTAATCTGGTAGTTTTTTATTTCACCATCATGAACCTCCCAGATAAGAAAGTAGGGCACTTTACCAAAGTGAGATGAGGGAACCGAGTTCAAACCATCCTTATTTTCAAGGGGAAGAGCAAACCGGATAAAATCTTTTTTAACAGGTTCCACTTGTACCAGTAATGTTTCCAGCTTTTCAACATCTTTTCGAACCATTTCATCCACTTTATCCGATATTTCATGAGCTTTTTCCACTGATAAATTTTTTTTAGTCTCCAGATGAAGTTCTCCAAACAGATATGGGCCAGAACTTCTCACTTTAACACCATTAACTCCTTCAACCCCCTCCACAGCTAAAGCAACACCTTTTATTTGCTGTATAAGCTTTGGATCAATTGATGCATCCATCAGTACCAGAACTGCATCTTTACCAATCTTCCAACCCATCCATAGAATAAGAAGAGCTACCATGAGTCCAGCAACACCCTGAAAGATCAAATAGCCCATATAAGATGTTAATACCCCTGTAAAAACCAGTAACGATGAAAAAACATCAATGAGACTGTGTTTAGCATCACTCATAAGTGCCGGGGATTTAATTTCATTCCCTATCTTATGTTCATAACGGGTTAAAAGGAGGGATGCAGCGACTGATACAACAGCGACTAAAATGGCAATTAAAGGTAACTTCAATGGTTGGGGATCAAATATTCCATTCAATGACTGTAATGCTATTTCCAGGCCACCGAAAAGAATAATCACCGCCACTATAAGAGAAGCCATTGTTTCTGTTTTATAGTACCCGTATGGAAATTTTTCATCCGGTTTTTTCTGGGAAAGCTTTAAACCAATGTAAACAGCCAAAGAAGCGAATATATCAGAAAATGAATGAATTGAATCTGCAATAAGGGCTACACTTCCAGACATTAACCCAAAAAATCCTTTAATAATACTCAGGCAAAGGTTAGTTAAAGTGGAATACTTTGCTGCCCTTTGCCCTTTTATTAACCTGTCCTTTTTTAACTGGTTTTTATCTGTTATGTCCATTTTTAGTATCCTTAATTATTATTACCCTTAAATTTTAGATTTTATCCATTTCAAACAAGCAGTTATTCATTATTTCAGTGAAAACATTCCTGAAGTTTGGTTCATAAACAACTGCTGGTTTTAAATTAATTAAAGCTTCTACAAACCTCATATCATAGGGTATCATTCCCAGTAAGGGTATCTGGTTGTTCTGAAAATAATTCTGTAACTGGTAAGAGAAGTCCCGGTTAATTCCCCATTTATTGATAACTACCCCACAGGGAATGTTGAAATGATCAATCAATTCAATGGCCCTTTTAAAATCAAGGAAAGCTACAGTAGTTGGTTCAGTCACCAGAA
Organism: Methanobacterium formicicum DSM 3637; assembly: GCF_000302455.1. NCBI lineage: Archaea > Methanobacteriati > Methanobacteriota > Methanobacteria > Methanobacteriales > Methanobacteriaceae > Methanobacterium > Methanobacterium formicicum. Next base: position 104,304 of record NZ_AMPO01000008.1, on the reverse strand, counting down.
TTACATAATCACTTCCCCTTACAGAGGCAATGACAGGGCATCCAATCCCTGCTGCTGCATCTATGACCATATAATCCGCACTTATTTTATCTGCAATTTCTGCGGCTCTAGCTTTTAGAGTGTTAACCACTTTACCTGAACCTGATTCACCTACCTTCAACTGTCCTGAAACTATTGGGAACCCGTAATGAGTTTTTCCAACACCGATACTGGCATTTTCAACTTCTTTCATTTCAATGGATTTAGTGGGACAGGTTATCAGGCAGGCCCCGCAACCCGTGCACAACATCTCATTGATTTCAGGTATTTCCTCATGCATATTCCATGTTATAGCTGAATAATTACAGGTATCAAGGCAGTACTTATTAACTTGACATTTTGGACAGAATTTTAAGGACTGGCATTTATTTAGTGATATTTGAGCTTTTTGGCCAGTATTTAATGGTTCCCATCTGTCAAATTCTTCTTCATTAAGACCCAGTACCAGAGCTAAATTTGGTGCATCAGCATCACAATCAACAGCTACAATTTTATTATTTTCTGCAAGCATTACTGCTATTGAAGCAGTTAAAGTACTTTTACCAGCACCTCCTTTCCCAGATAGAATTGTAATGGTTTTCATTGAGGTAACACTCCATCTGCACTGCTGGTTTTAATAGAGAGGTTTAATATTGAATCTGCTAATTTTTTGATGTTTTCATGGGTTACTGGCTGATTTCTGGCGTGTTTTTTCAATATATCTTTTTCATAAGGGATTTCCTGAATTAAAGGAATGTTGAAGTCTTGTGATACTATTTTAATAAGGTTGAGATCACCCATATCAGATTTGTTAACCACTATCTGGACTGGTGTCTCCATTATTTCCAGTAAACTTAAGATTAACTCCAGATCATGTTTTCCCAGTGGAGTTGGTTCAGTGACTGCCAGAGCCAGGTCCACCCCCATTAAGGCGTTTATTACATTGCAGTGGGTCCCGGCAGCAGTATCTATTATAACATATTCATACCCATTATTGGGTAGTTTATCCTCACCATACGGGACATTCGAATTTTGATTGATATTTGAATTAGAAATGGATTCCCTAGATGAATTAGAAATCACTTCTCCAGAATCAGAAATTACTTCTCCAGAATCAGAAATTACTTCTCCAGAATCAGAAATTGATTCCTCAGATGAATTAAATTCCCCAGAAACTAAATCAAGAGCATAATCACGGGTAGCTTTTACCAGCAGTGATGTATTCTCACAACCAACTTCAATCTCACCCCATACCAGAAGCAAATTCAAATCATTGTTTCGCTGATATTTACCCTGATATATTGCCCCGATAATCTGTTTTCCTTCCTGAATAGCATCAAATGGACAAACCAATAAACAAGCTCCACAACCATTGCATTGCCCGGATATGAATGGAAATTTATCTTTGACAAATATAAGTGCATTTTCTCTGCAAACTTCTGAACATGCCCCGCATTTTGAACATTTGTCCTGATTAAAAAAGGGGAGTAATGACTCAACATCCTCAACCTTTTCTTGGGTGGTTGATAAGATTATGCGGTCATCAGGACATTCAACATCAGCATCAACCAAGATGACTCTGTTTTTACGGGAAAGTTCCATGGCAAGTGAAGTAGACACTGTTGACTTTCCAGTACCACCTTTTCCACCAGTAATGGCTATTTTAATGACATTATTGTTCATAATATCCTCTTTTACATCATTCCATGGATTGAAAATAACTGCCCAAGTTATCTTCCCCTAAATTTTCCGTTTCCCATTCCACGACCCCTAGGAGCAGAAGGATTTAACTTTTCCAGTTTATCCTGAAGCATTAATGTTAAATTTTCCTCAACAGTACCTGGAACCATTTTATACATGGTTATTTCAAGTTGTTTCAAAACTTCAAATGCATTAGGACCTACTGATCCAGATATAATTACATCCACCTTTTCATTCCCCATAATTCGGGCGGTTTTAATTCCAGCACCTCCTCCTTCATTTACTGCAGGGTTAGGTATGACTTTAATTTCTTTGAAGTCTCTATCCTCCCCATCCACCATTATCAAGTGGGAGCACCTTCCCAAAACAGGACTAGCCTGTGAATCCAGATTCACTCCGTTTGATGCAATTGCGATTTTCATCTAATCCCCTTCTAATTACTTTTTTGAATTAAATACTTTATTTTCAATCTTGGAAACTATTTTAATGAATTTTTTAGATATTTCAGAATCAGGATTCTCCAGAATGAATGGTTTCCCCTGGTCTTGAGTTTTCCCTACCCCGGTCTCTATGGGTAAACTTCCCAAGTATGGTACATCCAATTCTTCTGCCAGTTGTTTTCCCCCACCCTTACCAAGAATATTGATTTCTTCATGGCAATGAGGACAGGTAAACCCAGACATGTTCTCTATGATTCCCAGGATAGGAATATTCAATCCTTTAACCATGTTAACACATTTACGGACATCTTCACCCGCAACTGCCTGAGGAGTGGTGACCATGACCACCCCATCCAGAGGACTGATGGATTGAAGGACAGTTAACGGTTCATCACCAGTTCCAGGTGGATTATCAATTACCAGAACATCCAGGTTTCCCCAGGTAACATCGGATAAAAACTGTCTTATAGCTCCTGTCTTTTTAGGTCCCCTCCAAATAATAGGAGCACCCTTGACCGGTAGCATGAACTCAATTGATAAAACTTCCAGGTTTTCCATGGCTTTAACCGGTAATATTCCCTGAGGTGACTGTTTTAAAATTGCATTTTCCACCCCCAACATATGTGGAACATCAGGACCATGCAGGTCCACATCAATGATACCAGTCTGGTAATTTTCTAAAGCAAAAGCTGCTGCCAAGTTAACTGATACAGTTGACTTCCCCACACCCCCTTTACCACTCATAACTGCTATTTTATGACTGATATGACTCATACGTTTTACTATAGTGATTTCTTGCTGCATTAAGAGTTTTTTCTGATCTTCTTCTGAATCTATATCCATTTCAGTATCTGTTTTCAAATAACCATCCCATTATTCTTAATAATGTACGAATACACCTTTATTTAAGGATTTTAGTTTTCATTAATTTTTTAAATCGCTTTTTTGAACCTTTATTTAAGGATTTAAATTTAGAATGTCTCACCAACACTGCCAATTATTTTTCAAAGCTCACCTAAATCACTTCATTCAGATAACGAAGTGATTAAACTAATGGCCATCAGCACATACTGTATCCATAGTGGCTGGTTTTAATTTACTGTCTACCCAGCTTTGTAGTGCTTCCATTACTGTTCCTGATGCACCGACATAAACCTCAATGCCCGCTTTTTCAATCATTTGCACTGCTTTTTGGCCTAGATTTCCACACAAGAGTATGTTAGCTCCAGAACCTGCGATAAATTCACCCGGAGTCATCCTTCCCCCCAAGTGTTTTGATCCGCTTTCCAATACCTGGAATTTTTCTATTTGGTCATTTTCCCATTTGATTAACACAAAGTAAGGTGTTTTACCTAGATGTTGGGACACTTCTGCCTGTAAGCCTTCATTGCTAAGACTGGGAACACATATTAAACTCATTTTAGTTCTCCTCCATTTTATCAATCAGATCCGCATAGTGGAAATCCACATTCTGGACATTTTGTTTGACGGCATGGCACTCCCGGAGTCTTAGGAGATTCATATCCGCATTTATGACATTTACATACCCTTGGAGGTCCACCTCCCATCCTTCTACCCATTTGTTGGTTTCTTCCAGATTCTGTTTGTCCGGTTGGTTTTGTTAGCTGTTCACCTTCAAAAGTTATCAATTCTATCTCTTTAGAATGGCAATCTGGACATTCATCAAAGTCCTTTACAGTGTGCCATTGCAGGCCACAAATTTTACAGTGATACTCTTTTTTATCCATAACTTAATCTCCTCCTATTTGGATGATTTTCCAATCTATTTCAGATTATTTTCCACCCATTTGGATTAATTTACAATCAAGACACCTATTTTCTGAATCTTAAGTAAGTTACATGAACTTACTGATCAGTGCCAGACAGGTATTATGAATATATATTCAAAACCCCATATAAACATTACCATTCCTATGAAAATAGACCATTTAAAAAACCCATCAAAACAATTTAAAAATTCATTTAACCATATAATTAACTGCGGATAAAAAGAATTAAGAAATTTAAAAATAATTATGAAATTATCTTAGAATATATATTCATTAAATACAGATCACTAAAACATGCCCAAAACTAAAAAAACAATTAACTGGTTTCTGGTTTTAAGGAGATTAGAATCATCTCACACCTTGAACCCAACCTCATGGGAGGCCCCCATGTACCAGTACCCTGGGATACGTATAATTTAGTTCCTTTGTAATCATAAAAGCCCTGCATGTAAGGGAACATCAGCCTGACCATGAAATTAAATGGTATCATCTGCCCATTGTGAGTGTGGCCAGAAAGCTGCAGATCAATACCTGCATCATGGGCATTCTCCAGCTCCTGTGGAAGGTGGTAAAGCAGAACTGATGGTTTTTCACTGTCAATTTCCAGCTTTGAAAGTGTGTTTTTAAGGTGTTTCTTCCCATAATGATATCCAACACCAATTACCTGTATTCCTTTAAAGTCAACCAGTTCTCCCTGAAGCATCCTCAGCTTGGTGTCTTTTAGAACCCGGAAAACTTCATCCAATCCTTCGTAAGTTTCATGATTACCTGTAACAAAAAATACTGGCATTTTTAGATCATCTATTGCTTTAAATGTATGTTTATGCAATCTGGCACTGCCATCAACCATGTCTCCAGTTATAAAAACCACATCAGGGTTTAGTTTGTTGGTTTCATTGACAATCCTATCCATGTAACCTGAATTTCTAACAGAACCAATATGGATGTCTGATAGGTGAACCGCCCTGATATCTTCATTCAAACCTTTTAATGGTATTTCCAGTTTTGTAAGTTTCAAAGTGTAACTATTATAAATGGAATATGCACTGATAACCGTTACCAGTATTGCTATTAAAATACCGGCACTTTCACGGGGAACTGGAATAAACCAGGAGAGTATCAGGTAGATGATTAGTAAGAACAAAAGATAGAATGATATTCCCATCCATGCTGATGCTGCAGTGTAGAATACTCGAGTTATGTTGTTGGAAACTGTGCGTTCAATCAGAGTGGCAACAGGATAGGAAATTGCGGCAATTATCATTACTATGTAAAATCCAGTATCCATTGGCAAATCCAAGAGAAATGACATTCCCATAAAAACATAGTAGTTCAGGATTAGAAATCCCACAAAAAATAGGGATATGAACATGGTGTACTGCAGGATTCTTCTCATTTTTAAACCACCCTAATTCATTCAAAACCGGAATACATCATAACTGCCAACAGAACCATTGATTGATTAATTCTCATTTTTTTCTATTGCAAACCACATTCAATACAGTTGAATCAAATTTCATAATTGGATCAATTTCATTACATTTAGATATATATTCTTCAGAAAATACTTTAATTTAACAATATTTAGCTTAATTTAAAATATTTAGCCTTTATTAACAATAATTTATCTTAAAAAATGGATTAATGCGCTATAACTTATTTTTATAAATTTATGATTATCTTTTTAGATTATTAGTTTAGATTTCAGTTTAGATTTCAGTTTAGATTTCAGTTTAGATTTCAGTTTAGATTATCACAATTTTAAATTATCACAATTTTAGATTATGGAAGTTTCAGGCAGTAATTTCACCAGAATGTAATCGTACATCAAAGATTTTTTAATCTCAGAGACATCACCCAGACGGTAATCATCCACTTTAACCTCGGCAATCTGGTCCTTGTACTGGTCATAGTTCAGTTTAACCCTCACTCCATCCAGCTGGCTGACTATTGGTGCAGGGGAATAAATTTCCTTTACTGCTTCAACCTGGTTTTCAATTTCTGTTTTCACCAGTATAGACGGGACTATAGGCGGATCATCCATCATCTCTTTACGCCGATTATCCAGGATATCCTCAACAACATCTACCAGGTTCCTAAGGGCCCGAATGTTTTCCCCTCTTTTTAAACGACGGGGGATCCTGCCCAATCCACTAACATAAGCTGTGGCCCCGGGTATGTCTTCCACATTCATCTCCGGAGCACCGGTAACCACCACTGGAATGTCAATATCTGCGAAAAGGTGAGTTTTGTTCATGAGACATTCCCTGAAGCTTCCCAGGGCAAAAACAGCCAGATCATGTTCTTCAATGAGTCTCTTCTCATCCTCTGAAATGCGTGATATTCCCTTACCTGCCCCTCGGGATAGGCCTATCATGTTATCCTTAGCCCCGTAACGTCGGAGGTACTCGGAGATATCACAGGCAGAGTGTGGTAGGTGCTGTCGGGCCAGTGTGGGGGATACAATGGCAATTTCTGTTCCTGCCATTGGAGCTCTTTTAATTTTCCCCAGAAGTTCACTGGATTTTTCTTCGACCTTCTCCACATCTTCCACTGGCACCGCCAGGGTGAGGACCAGATCCATCTGACTGGTGGTTTCCTGCAAAACGAAACCTCCCAGATCCTCGATAAGCTCAGTAATCTCTTCGTGTTTGTGAACTCCGCCAGTATAGGTTAAGGTTTCGTACATAATCTACTCTCCAGAATATTATATCTCATTTGTGCTCTTTCAAGGGGATTTAAGGAGGCATTTTTATGGGAAGGAATTTCCACTGCCCTATCACCCATAAGCTTTATTTCTCTCAAGATATCCTTATTCCTGCCCTCTTTCAGGTAGTCAGGGAAAACTAAAAAGTCTGGTTTTTCTTTAACCAGGGCAAATCCCATGTCAGCTACTATGTCTGTGATAAAATTAGAGTACACCTTAACTTTTATTTTTTTCCTTTCATCCATTGTTTCCATTTCCCTGGAAACATAAACAGAATCTTCCCATTCACCCAGGTCCAGTTTTTCCGTTTTTAAAGTGTTTGAAATAATATCAATACTTTCATAAATTTGTTTAAAAGTATTCAACTTTATTTTAAGGTTAGGAACTTGGGTTTTGGTCTCAGATAGTACAATAGCCAAGTCTGCACCCTCAAAATTGTTGTCCTGTTTTACAATGTACTCTAAAACACCAGCCAGTCTTACTGCTTCCTGACACATGGGGGTGGTATAAATTTTCATGGAAACCTCGATTTACTAATCCCTGATCATTTTATTATTCACTGATCCTTCAGTTACTACATTATAATAGATCATCTAAATAATTTCTTTCTGGAACATTAGATTCTTCTGGTAACATTAGAATAAGTAGTTGAAATATTAGAATAGACTCACTTAAAAAAATCAGTTAAAATCCATTGAATTTCCATTATTTAACAGTGTAATCATTAGAATTAAGCTACCAAAGAATTTAAATAATAAATAAAACAAAAAAATAACATAACAAGACCTTTTTATACAGGTCTCGGGATGTGAATAAATTGTTTGGAGCAGATGAACCCCCAAAAACGGCCCCAATAAAAGAAGGGGAGGAATATGAGGTTAAAATTGAAGATTTAGGTAAGGAAGGCGATGGAATCACAAGAATTGAAGGTTTCGTGGTCTTTGTGCCTGAAACAGAGGTGGGTGAAGAGATCAAGGTTCGAATAACCTCGGTGCGGAGAAGATTCGCCTTTGCCGAGAAGGTTCCAGAATAAAAGGAATACTAAAATCTTTATTTTTTCCCCCTTTACTATCTATTTTTGGTGTTATTATGCAGGTTTCCCTGAGTTTTGAGAGATCATTATCTAAAGATGTGGCCATTATGGTCGATGTACTTCGTGCCAGCACCACCATCAGTGTGGCTCTGGAAAAAATCCCCAATATAATCCCCACCCTGGAAATAGAAGAAGCTCTTGCACTGGCACCAAAGCATCAAGCTTTCCTTGCGGGTGAAAGGGGAGGAGCAACCATTGAAGGATTCGATGTTGGAAATTCACCCATTGAAATCCAGAACTTATGTGGTGAAACCCTTATCATCACCACCAGCAATGGAACCCGAATTTTAGAAGGTATCAGTGGTCGTGCACTGGTAGGTTCTTTTATAAATGCCAAGGCCGTGGCAAAAAAAGCCCGGGAAATTGCAGTGGATCATATTGAAGTGGTTATGGCTGGAGTAAGAGGACAGTTTGCCATAGAAGATTTCCTGGGTGCCGGTGAAATAATTTCCCACCTGCAGGATCAGGAACTGGATGAAATGGCACAGGCAGCATGTATGGCGATTGGAAACCATGAAATGGTTGATCATGCGGTTAAAAACTCCAGATCAGCAAAGAATCTTAATAAACTAGGATTTGAAGAAGATGTGGATTTCTGCCTACAGAGAGATAAATTAAAAATAGTTCCTGAATTTAAAGATGGATTAATCAGAATTTTAGAATAATCAACAGATTAAAATCTGGAATAATGAATGATAAAATCTGGAAAGGACAAGCTTTTTATAGGGCTACATCATATTTATAGGCTCATTATTATAACTGAAAAAACTAGGAAATAATAATAAATAAAAAGGAAAATTATTAAAAAAAATTCATTTTATCAATTAAACATAATTAAAACTTTTTAGTTGAATTTGAGTGATTTAATGGCACCAGACAATTTAACAATCATTGGTACAGCTCACGTATCAGAAAAGAGTGTGGAAGAAGTAAAAAATACCATCATAGAGTGTGAACCAGATATCGTTGCAGTGGAACTTGACGCGGCCCGTTACCAGAACCTCCTCAATGAAAAAAACGGTGTTCAAGAGGATAAAGAGATAAAGATACGGGAAATTTTAAAGAATAACAATTTCACCATGTTCCTGGTGAGCGGATTCTTAAGTTACTTCCAGAAAAAAATTGGAGAAGAAGTGGGAGTTAAACCTGGCTCAGAGATGATGGCTGCTGCAGAAGCTGCCACTGAAGCTGGGGCCAAAATAGCCCTTATTGACCGGGACATCCAAATCACCCTAAAACGGGCCTTGAATCGTATGAGCTTCTGGGAAAAGGCTAAATTCATTTACAGCATCATAGCATCATTTTTCAGTAAAGATGAGGCCATTGAAGATATTGAAGATATAAAACAGGGCGACGCCCTGGAGGAAGTAATGGGATACTTCCAGGAGATGTCCCCCCGTGCCTATGAAGTTCTGGTAGCTGAAAGAGATGCATATATGGCCCAAAGGCTCCTTGATCTTGAGGGAAACGTGGTAGCTGTGGTAGGGGCAGGTCATAAAAAGGGTATCCAGAAGAACATGGAAAATCCCCAGGATATACCCCCACTTTACCAGCTGGTGGAATTAAAAGAACCAAGGATCAGTGCCAGTAAAATTATTTTATTCGCAATTCCAGTGATATTCATATTAATATTCGTATTTGCATTCCTGAAGGGGATTAACATCCAATCCGGAATTCTGGAGTTCGTCCTTCTAACTGGGGGGCTGGCCTGTGCAGGGTCACTTCTAGCTGGATCCAAAATCCCATCGGCCATCACTGCATTTATAGTAGCCCCATTCACCGCAATACACCCCCTTCTGGCTGCAGGCTGGTTTGCAGGAATAGTAGAGGCCAAACTTAGAGGAGTGTCCATTGAAGATCTGGAAAACTTACCCAAGAGTGAAAGCCTGCGTGATATGTGGGATAATAGATTGTTTAGGATACTGCTGGTGGTGGTAGGAGCCAATATTGGTACCATGATCGGAGTATTCTTATCTATACCTAACGTTCTCATGCCTTTGATCAACAAATTAATGGGTATGTGAAGTCCAACTGGAATATAAATTATAGTTCACAGTATTTATTAAATGAACTTGATTAAAATTCATTTCTTTTTTTAAAAATTCACAATATTTTATATCTTCAATAAATTCTCCTGTAAAATCTATAAATCCTGTATAAAAAATATAATATAGATACCAAAATAAAGAAGGAAAATATACAATAAAATGATGATTTCATTTAATCTTCTAAGTTTTAATCTTCTAATTCTCACTTAATCTTCAAAGAATCTTTAAAAGAGTTGGTTAAATGTATTTAATATTCAGATGTGACTGTGGACGGGCAGTTTATGCCAAGGAAGGCGTGGCACGGAAAAAATGTGTCTGTGGGAAGAGTTTGAAGGTTGCCGAAAGGAGAATTATAGCCAAAACCGAAGACAATCAAACAGCCTCTGAAAAGGTGCAGGAACTTCAGGAAGAAAAATATGGTGGAGCCTACTTTACTACTGCCGATAAACTATGAATTACATCATCCATTCATGTAATCAATCCAGAGTTAATCCTAAAACTTAATCTAAATTCATCCTAAATTTAATTAAAAAATTGCATAAACTAAACTCTATAAATATAAGGTATCATATTAATTCTTAAGTCTTTCAAAAATAATCTCCCATAAAAAAAAATCCTAAAATAATAAATAAATCCTAAATGGACTATTTTATGAAAGAAAGTATCTACCACCTTACCCGAAAAGGTGAAAGAAAAAACATAGAATTCAAAGAAAGTCTTAATTCTAATACTCACCTTTTTACTGAGCGTGAAAAGCACCTGGCATCCCAGATGAAGTACCGTCTGGAAAGGGGTCATGGCGAGGCTATTTATTTTATTGGAGTGGATGATGACGGTCTGCTGGTGGGGCTGGAAAAATCCGCAATGGATGAATCCCTTTACGTACTGGGTGAACTGGCCCGTGAAATTAATGCCAGAATCACCGATGTAGAAAAGCAAACTGCAGGTAAGGGAGAAGTGGCTAAGGTAATTATCAGCCGCCAAGAGAACAGTAAAAGCGACCATCTACTTATTGGAGTTGCCGGGCACGTGGACCATGGGAAAAGCACCCTGGTGGGAACTTTAACCACTGGAACAATGGACACTGGTTCAGGAAGCACCCGCATATTCCTGGATGTTCAAAAACATGAAATAGAACGTGGTTTATCTGCTGATCTATCCTTCGCTGTTTACGGGTTCAAAAATGGAGAACCAGTACGTATTAAGAATCCCCTTAACAAAAGGGATAAAGCACTCATGGTGGAAAAGTGCGATAAACTGATCTCCTTCGTGGACACTGTTGGCCATGAACCATGGCTCCGCACCACCATCCGCGGCATTGTAGGTCAAAAACTGAGCCACGGCCTGCTGGTGGTTGCAGCTGACCAGGGACCAACCCATATTACCAGAGAACACTTAGGGATAATTTTAGCCATGGAATTACCGGTTATAGTCGTAATGACTAAAATTGACATGGTAAATGAGGAAAAAATTAAGAATACTCGCCAGGAGATCTTCGACCTGTTAAAACTGGTGGGAAGAATACCCTATATGGTTAAAACCAAGGAAGATGCAAATTTTTTAACAAAAAACATGAATCAACACCTGGTACCAGTTATTAAAGCATCTTCAGTTACTGGTGAGGGACTTGAACTGTTAGATCAACTTTTTTCTGGCCTTGAAATGCCATCCCATGATGAAGATTCCCAGAAACCATTTATGATGTACATTGATAAGATCTACTCAGTTTTAGGTGTGGGAACTGTGGTGAGCGGTACTATCAGACAGGGAAAAGTCAAAAAGGGTGAAAAACTTATTTTAGGACCTTCAAGTTCCGGGGATTTCCTTCCGGTGAATGTTAAGACCATTGAAATGCACCATTACCGAAAAGAAAGTGCCGCTGTTGGCGAAGTGGTTGGAATTTCCATCGCAGGGGTAGAAATGGATGAAATCAGGAGAGGAATGATCATATGCCACCCTGATTACAATCCACGTGCCGTGAGAGAATTTGATGCAGATGTGGCCATACTGGTGCACCCTACCACCATTAAAGAGGGTTATGAGTGCATAACCCACATCGAGACCATAGCCGAAACCACCTGCTTCAAGCCACTTAACCTGGAATATCTATCTGCAGGAGACACCGGATCAATAAGAATGAGATTTAAATACAGACCTTACGCAATCCGTGAAGGTCAACGATTAATTTTCAGGGAAGGAAAGAGTAAAGGTGTGGGTACAGTAACCCGTTTAGTTAGTTGATATACATAGGTTAGTTGATACATAAAAAAACAATTAAAAATGCCGATTATCAACACATTTAAGTTAAGAATGTGTTTCTAATAAATTTCTTCTAAATTAGCAACATCTTCTAATTATAATACTTTTTTTCATCTTAACTCATTTTTTATAAATTCCTGCATTTCACAGGCCTTACAGATGGAAGCAGATGATGGTTCACCGCATATCTGGCACTCATTAATTTTAACCTTTTTCTTATCTATATGCAGGTTTTTCTGGAAAAATTGAAGTAAATTCAGTTTGTTACCAGGCCGGTTCTCCTCCAGATGGTTAAGGTAATTTTTCAGTCGGGAACGGAGGGATTGGTAAGCATATGGGCATTCTGCCAGGTGCACGTCCACTTCATTCATAACCGCCCACATTCCCACCTCCTTTTCTGGCACCAGCCACAGTGGCTTGATACGTGGAACCATCTTAGGATGGATACGCTCCTGTTTCGGTCCGAACTTGGCAAAACGCCTAACATCCGCCCGGGCAAAACTCATTAGAAAAGACTGAACTTCATCATCCAGGTTGTGACCAGTAGCCAGTTTATCAGCCCCCAGCTGGTGAGCTGTTCGGTTTAATAGGTAACGCCTGAAAACACCACAGGGAACACAGGCAGTCTGGAAAAATTGGGCTGCCTGATCCAGGGAGAACCCCATCTCACTTTCCAGGGACACTTCATGGTACTCCACTCCCAGTTCAGAGGCATTATTCCGGGCAGATTCTGTTCCATCTTCACGATAACCAGATATCCCTTCATCAATGGCAATGGCCAGAAGTTCAAAATCAAACTCATTTTCACATAAAAGTTTATCCAGAATATGCAGGGTTAAAACACTATCTTTACCACCTGAAAGGGCAACTGCTACTTTATCCCCTTCATCGATCAGGTTATAATCCATTATTACCTTTTTAACCTTATTTTCAAGTTCTTGATTGAAGTTCTGGTAATCCCGGTGTTTCATAAAAAATATATGACTGCCAGAACATAAAAATCAATATGATATCTGCAGAACTGACCGTAATCCCTATAGGCACCCCTGGGTCCAGTCTCAGCAAGTATGTGGCCGCTGCTCTGGCTGCACTGGATGAAGCTGAGATAAAATATCAGTTAAGTGGCATGGGAACCCTTTTGGAAGCTGAAAATCCAGATGAACTTTTTTGTGCAATTAAAATTGCCCATGAAGCAGTTTTTAAGGCAGGTTCCCAACGTGTGGTAACCAGTGTTAAGATCGATGACCGCAGGGATCGGCAACGAACAATGGCAGACAAAGTACACTCAGTAGAGAAAAAACTGGGATAAATGAATAATTTAACTTGCTTACGGTTTATGATTAGATAGTTGTAACTATGGAAAAATTCCTAATTTAATCGAAACTAGAGAAAATTTGGTTTAAAATAAGTGGAAATTGAATTAAATAATTGAAAATTAAATAAATTACTGGAATTAATTGACTTAAATTGAAAAAGGATTAAAAAAGAATTGAAAAATAATTGTTTTGAACCCTAGAAAAACTTGTCTGAAGCTGCTTCTAGTGAAATCACTACTGTTTCCAATTCTTCTACTGATAAAGAAGGATGCACTGGTAGGGATAATACCTCAGAGGTTGCTTTTTCAGTTTCAAGACATTTATCATTGTATCCCATGTTCTGGTAGAGTTCCTGTTTGTAAATAGGGACTGGATAGTGTATTCCGGTTCCAATTCCTTCCTGGTTGAGGAAGTTCATCACATCGTTCCTTTTTCCATCTTTAACCCTCACCGTGTACTGGTGGAATACGTGTTTCACCTGTGGGGAAACAAATGGAGGTTCAATGCACGAAATTCCCTTTAAATGCTCGGTAAGGTATTCTGCATTTTCTATTCTCTTCTGATTAAAGCCATCCAGTTTCTTCAGTTGAACCAAACCAATGGCAGCAGCTATGTCAGTCATCCTGAAATTGTATCCCAGAACAGAATGATGATATCTTTCCTTTTCCCCGTGAGCCCGTAGTATCCTGACCATATCCGAAAGTTCAGTGTTATTGGTGGTTACCATCCCACCTTCACTGGTGGTCATGTTCTTGGTGGGATAAAAACTGAAACAGGCCATGTCACCAATGGATCCTACCATCTCATCCTGGAACATTGCCCCATGTGCCTGGGCAGCATCCTCCACAACTGGAATGTCATGTTTTTCAGCTATTTTTTTAATCTGGTCCATCTTGGCTGGTTGACCGTAGAGGTGTACCGGGAGTATGGCCCTGGTTTTTTCGGTTATGGCTGCTTCAATCTGGTTAGGGTCCAGGTTAAAGGTCTTGGGATCAATATCAACAAAGACTGGTCTGGCCCCAACATATAGTGCGCAGTTACCAGTGGCTGCAAAGCTAAAGGGAGTGGTTATAACCTCGTCACCATTACCAACACCAAGAGCTAGTAGGGATAGGTGTAATGCTGTGGTTCCTGAACTTACAGCAACTGCGTGTTTTGTTCCAACGTAGCTGGCAAATTTTTCCTCAAATTCTGCCACTCGTGGGCCCTGGGCTATGAACCCGGACCTTAATACTTTTTCCACTTCTTCTATTTCTTCTTCACCGATGAGGGGTTTGGCAACTGGTATCATGAATTCACCTAAGTACTTAAATTGTCACTTCAATATTTAAATAAATAAAGTAGGACAAATACGTACATCAAATTACTTTATTTTATAATCAAAAACATTTTATGTACTTTTGTTAACAATTTTTCATTGGTTTTAATCTCTTAAATAATATATCCTCTTGTAAAAAATAAGGGGAGAAATTCCATTAAAAAAAAATCCCATTAAAAAATATATGTATATCTGAAATTCCAAATTTTAAGGTCTGGAAATTTCTTTTAACGGAATATTTTCACTAAATCTTCCTTACGATTCCAGAACAGAATTGTAAGCACTATTAAGGCAGCCAGTATCATGAAGGGTATGCCTGAAAATGGGTCAGATGCAGGGGCTGTGACCAGGGAAGGAAGTTCACCAAGTCCAGAATCTGCGGAGTTGAAAAACAGGGCAATATAAAGATTGTTGGCTATATGGATCCCCATTGCTGTCTCTATTCCATTATCCCCCAGTGCTATTACACCCAGCATAATACCCATTATGAATGTGGAAGCTACAATGGACAGATCCATATACAGGTCAGTTCCATTGAAAACATGTACTGATCCAAAAATTATGGCCGTGATTAGAATAGGGAACCATGGCTTTGCTAAACGAGCGAATATTCTGGATAAAGTGTTGAATAATGAAGATAAACTGCTGAATCTTCTTGCCAAATTCCCAAATCTCTTAGATAACGCATTTGGTAATAGATTAACCCCCTGCATAAGGTATCCTCTGAACAAAATTTCCTCGAATGAGGCCTGCATCGGGAAAACAAGGAGACATAAAACCAGGAGAATGGCAAAACTACCAAGATCGAGGTTTTTCTGGTAATTCTGGGAATTGAAAATCAGATCAGGTAAATTGAAAATCGCCAGCACTGCAATCCATAATATCAGTCCTTTGAGTAACATTTTCCAGCGTAAACTGGAAACCGTGTTTATAACTGATAACAATCGTTTATGGTGTAAAAAACGCAGGCAAATGTAGAAAAGGAAAAATGAAACTGCATAGCTAACTCCAATGAGAACAATGAGAACAAATGGGCTTTGAAGGGTTCCCTGAATAATTTCGAGGATGTTAGTCACGTTACCACTGGCAGATAAAACAAAAGCATACACCACCAAGAATAATACAACTATCACTCCTGCTACCAGACTGCCTGCAAGCAGAGATATAATGACAGTTAATAAATATTTCCACCAGTTATTCTGACCTTCATTAGCATTATCTAAAAATGGTATTGACGACATGGTACACTCCTTATATAAGATGATCTCATTCTATTACCTAGTCCCATATACTTATTAAAAGTTAATGAATTAATATACGATTTGAAATATGATTTGAATCCATAATACATCTATAAACTCTGGAATAATATAATAGATAACATTATAAAAATAATTTAGATTTGATATATTTCGATTTATAAAATGATTTAAGATTTAAAACTACATTTAAGATTATAACTGTAAGTATGGATTAAAAATACACTCCAAAAATTAAAAAAATCAAATAAGGATTAAAAATAAACCCCTAAAATTAAAAAAATATATTAGGATTTAAAATATTTTAAGATTTTAAAATAATTAAGAACTTCATGAATACAACTGATTACAATTTTGAGGTTACAAAATGGAATATTTACAGGTACAGGAAGGTCAGGTAAGGATTAAAATCCCACAGTTTGAGAAAGTAACCGCTAAAGCACCTGTTTTTTTCAATCCAGTTATGGAACTTAACCGGGACCTTTCGGTGACCGCTTTAACCACTTACCGTAAGCAGAAAGAGGAGGATATCACCATCTGTGATGCCTTTGGAGGTAGTGGGATAAGGGGGATACGCTACGCTAAGGAAATAGAAGGTGTTTCTCTGGCAGTGGTGAATGATTTAAACCCCCTGGCGGTTGAACTTGCCAATGAAAATATTAAAAATAATGGGTTGAATAATGTAAAAGCCTGCCGGGAGGATGCTAATCTAATTCTTCGCAAATGTAAAGGCAGATTTGATGTTGTGGATATCGATCCATTTGGAACTCCTGCACCCTATGTTGAGTCAGCTGCTGCCAGTATCAGGGCAGATGGGATGATCTGCATCACTGCCACCGACACTTCCGCTCTTTGTGGCACCTACCGGAAACCATGCATACGCAAATATGGAGCTAAACCTCTTAGAAATGAATACTGCCATGAAACAGGTCTCAGGATCCTGGCAGGTTTCCTCTCCCGCACATTCTCCAAATATAAAAAGTATCTGGAGTTCCAGTTCTCCCACAGCACCGAACATTACATGCGCCTGTACGCCCTGGTGGGTAAAGGAGCTAAAAATACAGATGAATCCCTTGAAAACCTAGGACACATAGCATACTGCCCCAAATGCCTTAATAGACAAGTATTTAAGGGCATATCCCCCCGAATATCCTTAAACTGTCCAGATTGTGGAGAGGTTTGGAATGTTGCCGGTCCACTCTGGTGCGGAGAGATACAAAATTCAGACTTTTTAAGCCGAATGCTAGATATGGTACCGGATATGGAAATTAATCGAAAAAATGAAGTTACCAAACTCCTGGAAAAATGTCTCGCAGAGTCAGGTGCTCCCCCCACGTTCTACGATGTTCATGCTATTTGCCGAAAGTTAAAGATTAGTGCCCCCTCAATGGAAGGAGTTATGAATCTCATTAAAGAAGAAGGTTACATGGTTACCAGAACCCATTTCAACCCCAATGGTTTAAAAACTAATGCTCCTTTATCTATAATCGAAAATGCCATTAATAACCTAAATAATCGAATTAATAACTTAAATAATCAGTGATAGGAGTAACTTAAACTACTTTTTTTGAACAATAATCTAAAAAATTAATCAGAAGTAGGAAGTTTATTGTGTAATGATATAAGTTACAATCATCCCTAATTAACAAAAAAATATAAAAATCTCATTTTAAAAATCCCTTTTTTAAGGATAAATCTCCCTTTTAATAATTTATTTCTATTTTAAAGAATAAAAACCCTGCTTTAAGGATAAAAACCCTGCTTTAACGATAAAAACCCTGCTTTAAGGATATAAATCCTAATGTTAGAATTATCAACCTTTAATTTCATTGATAGTTCAACATGTCATGAGTATAGTAATACTGCAGTTCAGAGGCGTGTTGGAGTTCATAGGCCCGATAAGGTAAACTCAAATAGGGGGTTAACATTCCCTTTAAGACATAGTAGTAAGCTGCGAACTGACCGTACTCTTTCCAAGTGATGTAGAAATAAAGTGGTAAACCACACCCCTGCGAAAATATTGGATTGCCAGATCTTGCAGTTCCATGCCAGACCATGGGGATAGGTCCTTTCTGCCCATTTTGAGCCGCTAACTTCAGAATATATTTATTAGCATCATTCCAGTTGTTAAATGTTAATCCATCAGCCTTGAATTTATATCTGCCATCCGGAACTCCGAAGATGGCCAGTTTAAGTGAATCCATATAATTGGTTGGCCCCTCAGCACCAGTACCATTGGTGTCAATAAAGGCCATTTCTATTATCAACACATCACCCTCCATATAGTGGCGATAGTTGGAATCCCCTGCAAAATGAACAACCAAGGCACATTTAGAGCCTCTTTCAGTTGCATATTCTGCTAAAAGTTTAGAATGAGGATGACCAGGATACATGTCAGGGTTAGCCAGTTTAACAAAACCCAATCTTCCCACCGGCTCATAAGGACCCATCATAGACGAAATAACAAGATAACCTCCAAATATTGTCAGAACAATTAAGAGAATAACTTGCCATTTCATTGCGTCACCATAAAATGTCGTTGAGCTAGAGTCATTACAGGTAAATAAATTATCAAGAGATAGTATATTGTATCATTGATTATAACATTTCCATTTATCTATGTCATTCAAAGATAAGGCTTAATTAGATTTTTTTAAATCTTGAATTCTATAATCACGGTAAGTTAAGGAGACTATAGTAGATAAGACTATACTAATGTTATTAAGGATATTGTAATGTAAAGTTAAAGGAGTTTACCCTATTTTTCTAATCGTTATAATCATTATTAGCTTTAAAGATTTGTTGTTTGCCATTCTAAAAATAGTCTTCCAAGCACAAAAGAGACCATTTAAATGGGATAAGGATAATTACCCTCAAATCCCATTAATTATTTTTCCTAATCCTGGATATTTTGTGAGAGGATAATAAACTATTGATAATAAACTATTTTTAGTCCCTGAAAACATTAATTATAATATCACTCTCGGTAATGGAATGAAATGGTGGAAAAAAGCTTGATTAATATAATATTTAATCAATTTTTCCAGAATTATGGTAAGGGGGAAATTGTATGGATATAGGATATTTAACTTCAGATGCAATGAAATATCCCATACAGAACTGGCAGAAGGTCATAATACTGGGAATATTAATTTTAACCAGTTTTTTAATTATTCCTGCTTTTTTAGCTATGGGATATGTTTTCAGAGCTTTGAAGTGGTCGGTTGCAGGGGTTGACCAGCTTCCTGAATTCGATGAATGGGGAGAAATGTTCACCGATGGTCTTAAAATCTTTGTGGTGGAACTGGCCTACTTTATCATCCCCTTCCTCTTTATATTCCTGAGCATATGGGCTTCTATCGGTTCATTGGTAACTTTAGGAGCTTCTGGAAATGACTTAATGCCCGCCACTGCTTTCAGTGCCTTCGGTTTAATGGGCGGATTGCTGGTGTTAGGATTGATTTTGGCTGTTATCTTTGGAATATTTTTCACAATTGGAATAGCAAATATGGCTTATTATAACAGTGAAATAAGGGCTGCATTCCGATTCAGGGAAATACTGTACACCATCAATGCCATTGGATGGGTAGACTACATAATCTGGTACATAATGATGATCATACTGGGAATGATAATGAGTGCAATAGCAGGAGTTCTTGGATTTATACCGATTTTAGGATGGGTTTTGATTATATTAATCATCTACCCTTACCTTTACCTCCTGTACTCCAGAGCACTGGGGCTTTTATTTGTTTCTGGGCTGGAAACTCAATGAAGCGATTTTCTTTCGTTTTGAGGTTGAAAACTTATTGAAAAAGTTTAACCACTTTTTAAGTGCACCATAATTTATTCACTTTTTAGGATTTTTATTACTTATATGGTGAAAATAACGTATCATCTTTTTATAAGAAAACAGATATAAATAATAAATACCTAAAAATGGAGGTATTAAACATGGATATTGGAGAAATTATATCTGATTCCCTTAGTTACCCGTCTCAGGACTGGAAAAAAGTACTAATATTAGGAATTCTATTCCTTATAAGTTTCTTAATAATTCCAGCCTTCCTGGTAATGGGATACTTTTTCAGAATTTTAAAAGGTTCCATAGCAGGTTTTGACGAACTCCCTGACTTTGATGAATGGGGAGAGATGTTAATAGACGGTTTGAAAATATTTGTTGTACAGTTTGTATATTTCTTGATCCCAGCGATAATAATATTAATTGGAGTATGGGCTTCAATCGCATCTATAGCTGTAACTGACGCAGGCAACCTTGCCAATCCAGGTTTAGTCTTTGGACTCCTGGGCGGAACAGCCATTATTGGAATTATCTTAGCAATAATCTTAGGATTAATTGCATCCATTGCCATTGCTAACATGGCTCTAAATAATGGTGAATTTGGAGCAGCATTCCGATTCAGTGAAATCCTCGAGGAAATAGCCATGATCGGATGGGGCAAATACATAGTATGGTACATTGTGATGATAATCATCGGTATGATCGGTGGAGTCATTGCCGGTATCCTGAACGTGATCCCAATCTTAGGAACCATCATTGCCCTTTTAGTTGTTTCCCCATACTTGTATATGTTTTCAGCAAGATCTCTGGCTTTACTCTTCGGCTCCAGTGTGCAAATGGAATCTGTTGAATAAACAACCTGAAAATATAAACCTCTTTTATTTTTTTTCATAAATTTTATTTTTTAAAAAAAAATGATTTCTAAATTAATCTTAATGAACTGATCTTTTTTAAAAACCCATTAATCAAGCAAAATACCTCTTAAAAATGAACTTTTTTATAAAATGACTTCCATAAATTAAAATGTTAAAAAGTTAATTGGAGGTTAAAAAAATGGACATAGGAGAAATTGTATCCGACTCAATTAAGTATCCTTCCTCTAACTGGGGAAAAGTACTGATATTGGGTGTAATATGCATTGCTTCGATTTTGATTGTTCCTATATTTTTAGTCATGGGCTATTTGTTCAGAATAATAAAAGCAACCTTAGCCGGTATTGACGAGCTCCCGGAATTCGATGAAATTGGGGAAATGTTCGTTGATGGTCTAAAAATCTTTGTTGTAGGTATTATTTATTCCATTCCCCTATTGATAATTTATGGAATTATGTATTTCATAACCCTGGGCATGGTTACTACTGCCAGTTACACAGATTTCGCTGCTGTTTCAAGCGCAGCTTACGGGATGATGGCTATACTGTGGATAGTAATCGCAATAGTAGGATTTATCATTTCACTGTTTGAACTAATGGCCATCGCCAACATGGCATACTACGATGGAGACCTAGGAGCAGCATTCAGATTCAGCGAAATATTAGAACATATATCCAGAATTGGCTGGGGCAAATACATCATCACCCTCATAGTAATCTGGATAATAGCTGGAATAGGATACGCCATAGGATGGTTGACCCTCTTCATCCTGATTGGATTCATACTATTACCACTGGTAATAATGCCTTACATCATGATGTTCATGTACAGAGCAATTGCACTGATGGTCGCATCCAGTTTAGAAGGCGAAACTGTAGAATAAATAAAAATCCCTTATTTCTTTTTTTTATTTTTAAAATTAAGCAGATTTATATGACCAATTTTAGTATATGACCAATTTTAGTCAAGAATATACTATTTTTAAAATATAAAATTAAAACAAAGAGAATTATTAAAAAAAAATCCCTTAAAGATAGTTCATATCTTAAGGGAACTCATTTTGACTAGTCACAATCCAGTGAGCCGTAGCCCAGTTATCTTTGCAGTGTCACTGTTTAATGCTCGCAGGTCATCTGGTGAGAATTTGCGAATATCATCGTGCCCAGCAAGCTGGGCCAGCATCTTAGTTTCCTCAGTCATGGATTTAATGTAGTTAGCCACTCGCATGGCAGCCAGATCCACATCCAGCCGTTCGCGTAGTAAGGGATCTTGTGTGGCAACCCCCACCGGACATTTACCAGTGTAACACATACGGCAGGCTCTGCATCCCATTGCGATCATGGCACCGGTTCCAATGTACACTGCATCAGCACCCAGGGCCATGGATTTGGCCACGTCTGCCCCGCTTCTGATTCCTCCGGTGATGATGAGATCCACAGTGTCCTTCATTCCAATTTCTTCCAGCCCTTTAACTGCTTCCATGAGTGCTGCCAGGGTGGGGATTCCCGTGTGTTCGATAACCACTTCTGGTGCAGCACCGGTACCTCCTTCCATCCCATCCACAGATATCACATCAGCACCGGCTTCTGCCACCAGTTGGACATCATCCTTCACCCTTCCGGGTCCCAATTTAACCACTATTGGTACCTGCCAGTCAGTGACCTCACGGATGAGTTCTATGTGTTTATCCAGGTCTCCTGGCTGGGTAGCATCCAGGAATCGGGCTGGACTGAGTGCATCCGTTCCTAAGGGTATTCCCCTAATTTCAGCCACTTTAGGGCTCACTTTCTCGGCTAAAAGGTGTCCCCCCATTCCAGGTTTTGCTCCCTGACCAATTTTAACCTCGATTGCATCCCCCACATTGAGATAGTACGCAGAAACCCCGAAACGACCAGAAGAGTACTGTACCATCAGTTTATCTGCGTACTCCCTTTCTAAGGGTAACATTCCCCCCTCACCGGTGTTAGCGCATGATCCTACCAGGGAGGTACCTTTGGCCATTGCCAGTTTACATTCCTCTGAAAGGGCCCCGAATGACATTCCTGCAATGAGAACTGGTGTTTCCAGTTGCAGCGGATTTTCAGCGTGTCTAGCTCCCAGGACAACCTTGGTGTTACATGCTTCCCTGTACTTGTCCACTGGAGATACTGAAGCCTGACCAGGCAATATTATAATATCATCCAGGCTAGGTAATTGTCTTTCTGTACCAAAACCCCTGAGAACGTATTTACCTGCCTTGGAGGTGTAACGTATGTCCGCGATGGTTCTAGGGTCCCATATACTCCCGGCCCCAGTTGGTATCAACACTGGACATGCTGCTGTACAGGATCCACACATTATACAGCGACTTTTATCTATTTCCGCGTGACTGTCCACGATTTCAATGGCATCGGTGGGGCAGACAATTTCACAGGTACCGCAGAAGACACATAATCCTTCAGTGGACACTGCCAGTTCCCCTGATGGAGATAAAGGCCGTTTTGATTTTGATCCCATGGTGTTATTCATTTCAAAGTTCTGCTGCAGACCGGTGGCGAATTCCTTAATATCCACTACACTCAGGCAGCCTTCTTTACATGCTTTCACACAGGCGGGTACGTCATCTGGTGACTGCATGCACTGTTGTTCGCATTTGAGCATCTCATCATCGGTGTGGGTGATACTTCCAATGGGGCACATCAGCATACACAGGCGGCAGCCCACGCAGAGGTCCTGGTTGATTTTAACCACGTCCCCTTCACGGTAGATTGCATCTCTAAAGCAACCCTTGAGGCAGGAGGGGTTTATGCACTGCTGGCAGACAATGGTCTGGTAACCTTCAGTCATTTTATGCAGGAAGATACCACTTTCATCATTTACTGATACACAGGCTTCAATACAGTCATTACATCCATCGCACTTTTCAGGATCAGTTAGGAGTATCTGTTTCATTGGGATACCTCCTCTTTACCATAAAATGGTCTTAACTCTTCAGGCCCAATCTTAACGAAATCCTGTGCCTGGGCATCTATATTGTACTTTTGGAAGATTGATGATAATTTATCCTTATCAGAGGCAGTTATTTCAGTGACAGCTGCATTTGTACCGGTTTGGTACTTTCCAGCCACGTATATGTTTCCACCTATCATCCAGTCCCCAGTGTCTTCCCCCGCATCTCCAGTAACAATTATATCCCCACTGAGCATGTAAAGTCCAGCGAGTTTGCCCATATTACCATTTATTACCAGAATTCCTCCTTTGTTAAGCTGACCCACTGCATCACCAGCATCCCCATAAACAACTATGGTACCATTGTAGGTTCCGAATCCAACCCCATCTTCAGCAGAACCGTGTACAATGATCTCACCGGAGGTCATGTTATCTCCTACGTAGCGACCAACATTGCCCTGTATTTCTATAGATGCCCCGTTATTCAGTGCTGCTACAAAATCTCCAGCATTTCCCTTCAGGGTGACTTCTACCCCGGAACCCAGACCCACTGCAATAGAGTCCAGTTTACCGGGATTTTCCAGTACCAAATTATTTTTATCCTCAGATATCGCCTTTTTAATCTCCGTGTTCAACTGACGGGTGGTATAGTTTTCTGATTTTATAGTATCCATTGTACTCGTTCAAATTCCCCCATGTAATCTCTTTGAGGGTACTAAATCACGATGAACTATAAACTTTACCCTTCGTATAACTTTCAAGGTATACTGTTATATAATAAAATGAGACAATGGTTTTAGTGAAGTGAGTATTTTAGTGAAGGTGATTTAAATGAAAACCCTAGTTACCAATTTAAGAGGGCAGTGTCTTTTTAATGTGTCTATGAAAACCCAACCGGACGGATTAATTGTATTACATTATGGTAAACATCGCAAAACAGAATTGGACTCTTTTCTAAAGGGGGGTGAAATTCGAATAGATACAGAAGACCCCCAGGATGCATTGAATAGGATTATGGAGATTATTAGAGGGGCCAAAATACATGGGGATGTTTATGTTGCCTATGGTTCAGGAGATATAGGTCCTCTTTTGAATTTTGCAGCAAATAAGGAGGAAGTGGCTGGAATTTTCACCTGTTTTGGAGAGAAGGTGGTTCAGCTTCCACCTTTCGAGCTGAAGATATCCAAGACCCGTCTTAAAATAATGAAAATGCTCACCCTTAACGACTTTACTGCTGTGGAAATTGGTAAAGAAGTGGGAATATCTCGAGCAATGGTTTACAAACACCTTAACGGACTTATAGAAGCAGGAATGGTTAAAAGATCTCATTCAATGGAAAAATACGGTATAACTGATGCAGGGGTGCTGGCAATGACTTAAAATCATATTTTCCATCATTATCAACACATGTAATCACCAATTATATTATAAACAATAATATCTAAACTATAAAATCTGAATTTTCATTATACCCCAATGATAAAGGGATTAAAGTTGAAGTTTATAGAAATTTGAAGTTTATTGGACTTATTTAGTTTAGAATAGTACTTTCAATCACTGATCAGCCACTCGGTTGAACAATGATTTAAATAAAGTGGAAAACAACAAAAAATAATATAAAAATAAAATAAATATAATGAAGAATATAATTTTAACAGTGAAGGTTAATTTTTAAGCGAAGTTTAAGATGATTGTGGAGTTAACATGTCCTTAACCAAAAAAGATGATTTGATTTTTATTCCATTGGATACTCAATTCTCAACTTGTAACTTGCCTTATCACTTAAAAGCACAGTGCCCGGCACGAAATAGTCTTCAAATTTTTGAACCTTCTTCACCATACAAGGCTCAAAATCCATCTTTTTGGCATAAGACCTGCATTCCTCATCATCAATCATTCCCTTCTTCACCAGTGCAATATACCTCATTTTTATGGTTTCTTCCGACAAAGACATTTGATCACCTAATAATAAATTGTACAAACTTGTATTTAAATTATTTGCATTGATATATGAAAAATGTGTAATTAACTACCTATTAAATTAAAAAAATATAAACAATGTTCATATGAACGGTGAATACGATGAAAGAAGATGAAAAAATAAATGAACTTGTGGAAATAGATGATGTAGACCGAGAAATCATCAATTTATTCAATAGCGACGGAAGAATGTCTTACAGGAAAATAGCAAAGCGTCTTGATGTTTCCATAGGGACTGTCCACAATCGCATGGAAAAACTCACTAAAAATGGAGTTATCCAGAAATTCACACCGGTGATTGATCACAGCAAACTGGGTTACAACCTCACCACCATCATTGGAGTACGAGTAAAAGGAGGAGTACTTGAAAACTGGGAGGACAAAACCGCATACCATAAAAACGTTCTCTGCATGTATGATGTTACCGGAGAGTTTGATGCCATACTGGTTGCCAGATTCAAGGACACCAGTGAACTAGACCAATTTATAAAAGGTTTACTCAAGGAACCAGATGTGCAGAGGACCTACACCCAAACTGTGCTTAACATTGTAAAAGAAGACCTAAGTTCAAGTAAAATGTTGTAAAAAGATAAAAACATATTTGTAACCATTATATTCTTAATTTATGAATTAACTACCCCCACTCACTTAGGTTAATTCAGAAGGTTTAATCCCTTTAATTATTATAAATCTAATGCAAATGCAGGAATTTAATCATTGAGGGGATGATATTAATCACGTGAATATTCACTTCATTTAATGAATATTCGCGTCATACTTGATTACTTGATAAAAGTTAACTAAAATTGAATATTCACTAAATAACTAAAATTGAATATTCACTAAATAAATCTATATTCACTAAAATTAATTATTAAATACAAAAAATGATTATTCAGTAAAAATCATCCCCGGAAAATTCCTTAGAGGCGTTTTGTGTGATTTCCCTGGTTTACTCCCCAGAATACGCACGGCATCAAACTGGACACCATCCTGAGAATCAGGAAAGACTGGAAGTTATGATGAAATATCTCATAGAACAGGGCGAAGCGGAAAAATTAGATATCCACCTGCCCGTCCCTGCCAGTGATGAGGACCTCCTGCGGGTGCACACTAAACACTATTTAAATCATTTGCAAAAATTTACAAAAAGTGGTGGGGGTTACCTGGACTTTGACACCTTCGCTTCCCCTGAAAGCTATCAAATTGCAAAACTAGCAGCAGGTGGTGCAATTACAGCTTCGCAACTTGTTTTCGACCAGTCTGATTTTGCTTACTCCATGGCACGACCCCCTGGCCACCACGCCACAGCAGATAGTGCCCTGGGTTTCTGTCTAATAAACAATCTTGCAGTGGCCCTGGAGTACATGCGCAAAACCCATGGCTTGCGAAAATTCGTGATAGTGGATTTTGACGCTCATTACGGGAATGGAACAGCTGAAATATTCTACAATGATCCCCAAGTCCTCTACATATCCATACACCAGGACCCTCGCACTATTTTCCCAGGAAAAGGATTTATTGAAGAAACTGGTAGCAGAATGGGGGAAGGTTTTAATCTTAACATCCCCCTACCTCCTGGTTCTGGAACTTCTGATTATATTTACATTTTAGAAAAAATCTTAGAACCAGCTTGCAGGAAATTCCAGGCAGACTTCTACTTTCTGGATGTTGGTTTTGACGGGCACCAGGACGACCCTCTCTCCAGTCTCCAGTTGGATGATGATTTTTATCCATGGATTACATCTCATATGCAGGAGATAACTCCAAAGATGGTGCTGATCCTGGAAGGGGGTTACAGTCAAGATGCCATGGCCCGTTCAAACCTGAAAATGATAAAAGTGTTGAAGGACAAGAGTACCCATGAAGACCAGTGGCGACCGTCTGGAAAACTGGTGGTGAAAGATGAAACCAAAAAAATTTTTAAACGAATTCAAGATACATTTTCACCATTTTTCACATTCTAAAATCACCATAAAATTAAATCAATCAAAAATTAATCATCCCCATGTAGTTACGAATTAAATAACCCTCATAACCTGCAAATTTAAGATTTACCCCAATAAAATGTAATTTTAAAACAAAACACTGCAAAATAACTCAAAAAGAAGCTAACTCAGAAGTTAACTCAAAGAAATTTAAATCAAACAAACTTAACTTTGTAATTTATAAGTATCATGTAATCACATTTTGAGGAGATACCAATGGATAAAATCAGGTTCAAACAGGCCCAAACACTTCTAAAAGAAGCGGGCCAATCCCAAAAAAGTACTGAAAAACTAAAAACTCCCCAAGAGGGCATTGTTGATTCAGTTACCTATGCTGAGATTTTAGATAACATTATAAAAACCGAAGAATTCATTTACTCCAGCAGACCCAGCCACAGGCTACTTCAGGAAGATGCTGAAGAATTCTGCAACCAATTAATAAACATCAGGAATAGAATTGACGATATTTTGGCAGATTTCGGTGTCTTGGAAAAAGAAAATGTGGAAGAAGAAGTTAAAAGACTTTCAGAAAGATTCATCCTCCTCACCAGTAAGGGAAACTTCAAAAAAATATTAACCAGATGGGGAGTTGAACCATTACGGATTGTTGTGGCAGGAGTGCCCTTGGAAGCTGATGATATGCGCATTCTCAATCCTAAAATTCCTGAAACGGCACTTGAACCCATTAAAAAGAAAATATCCCATGTAAAAAATGATATTAACCGTAAAATGGAACAGTTTAATGTGCAGGAAATCCTGGTGGTGGTTGAAAATGACAAACCCGGAGAAATCCTGGCAAAAAGAGCTGAAGATATTTATGGTGCCAAGGTCATGATGAGGGATAGTTTAAAAGACATAGATGCCATTGAATTCAAAAAGACTCTAGAACTATGATTAACAATTTTTTATTCCCTCTTTTTTTTAGTAATCTTAATCTCAGTAATCCCAACCCCTCTAATCCCAACATGTAATCCTATTTTTGGAATAAATGAGAAATTATGAAAATTGAGTACAAAAAAATGATTATATGGAGAAAACTGAAGGAGAATAAAATAAAATGGGAAAAAATAAAATGGGAAAAATATTGGAAACTAAAATCATTTCAACACTGCGAAAATTTATGAAACAATCAAGAAAACATAACTCTTTTTATATCCCCTAATTTATAACAGAAATAGACTGAGTATAATTTGTAATAAAATTTTCAGTTATATAACAAAAATTCAATCAAAATTAAATAAAAAAAATTCAATAACCAGCCAATTCCTTAAAAAAATAATTCCCATATTAAATGGATAAAAAACCAGTGCTATGAAACCTAGCAATGTAATTAATTCATCAAAAAAATGAGAAACAACTTAGTTGCTTTTTATGTTTTTTAGTTAATTTATGAGTAATTGAGAACTCAAGGGGTGAAAAAATTGGAACCACCGTGTTTACCGGATACCCAGGAAAAGTTACCTACCATCCCCGTACACCTCACCAGAGTAGGGGTGAAAGGGGTTAAAAAACTCTTAAAGATCGAAAGGGATGGTAAAAGGCCTATTGTTCTTTTACCAACTTTCGATGCCTTTGTGGATCTGCCCAGTACTCAAAGAGGCATCCACATGTCACGCAACCCAGAAGCCATTAGCCATGTCTTAGAGGAAGCTGTAGAAGACAATGCAATGGAAGTAGAGTCGTTATGTGCTGAGATAGTGAGTTTACTGCTTGAAAAGCACAAATACGCCAAACGGGCCGAGGTCAGTATGAAGAGTGACTTCATGATCATGAAGAAGTCACCGGTGACCCAACACAAAACCCAGGAAATGGTTAATATAATGGCGGATGCCATTGGTTACCGCACCGAGGAAGGAGTGGTCATTCGGAAGATGATCGGAGCAGAAGTAGTGGGGATGACTGTATGTCCCTGCGCCCAGGAAACTGTGAAGGAAAGCTCTAAACAGAAGCTCCTGAAATTTTTAGATGAAGAAACCACCGAAAAAGTTCTGGAAACTGTCACCTTCGCATCCCACAATCAAAGGGGTAGGGGAAGTATCATGATTGAAGTACCCGCCCAGCAGACAATCAGGGGTGAAGATATTATCAAGATAATTGAAGACTCCATGAGCTCCTATGTCTGTGAACTCTTGAAAAGACCCGATGAGCATGCAGTAGTGGTTAATGCACATGAACATCCCATGTTCGTTGAAGACTGCGTACGGCATATGATACATAAGATAGTGAAAGAATTCTCCCACCTACCCGATGACACTCTTATCACTGTTCAACAGGTTAACGAGGAGAGTATTCACCGTCACAATGCATTCGCAGAAAAAGTAGCCACTATGGGTGAACTTAAAGCAGAAATTAAAAATGGTGGAGGAAACTAATTGAACACACGTAACATTGCCGGACAGATCATGGGCCAACTAGAAGCATTTGAAGGCTCCAAAGCAGCCATGGACAGCTCCGAATTATTGATAGTCAGAGGAAAATCGCGCCAAAAGATCAAACCTGAAGAACTGGGTTCCACCATCTCCCAGATACTAAAGGATATGGAAGCTCGAGAGCTGGATATGTTCTCTGATGAAACCGCAAATATCATCTCCATAATAGATGAACAGATCCGTTCCCAGGTTCAGATCCAGGGAGAAACCGATATATACGGAATATATCGTCTTAAAGAATCCTTTGAAAACATGAACTGCCACGCAGATTATGGTATGGGCCTTGCAGATGATATTGCCATCTTCATAGTCCTTTGGAAAGACAAAAGTGGTATAGGCCCCTTATTTGTGGAACTGGTGGTTTCAGCCCTGGAAGGGTAACCCCTTTAAAAGGATAAAACCTTCAGGATAAAAACCCTGAAGGAAAAACCCTGAAGGAAAAACCCATTTCTTTTTGAGAATCTTTTATTGAACTGAATTTAAAAAATAAAGGGACAAATCCCAGAATAGATAACAAAGAAGATGAAAATGTTATCCCGAGACCAGCTGATTTCTTTACTAAAAGTACAGGGTGATGGTGTTCTGCAGTTGATGATGCAGGCTAATTCAATCCGGCAGAACGACAAAATAACTTATTCTAAGAACGTTTTTTTACCATTAACCAATATCTGTCGAAATGATTGTGGATACTGTACTTTTCGCCGAGAACCAGGAGATCCAGACGCCACCCTAATCCTACCACCCCACAAGGTCATGCAGACCATTCATGAAGCAGACCAGTACAGTTGCAGGGAAGCTCTTTTCACCTTTGGAGAACAGGCCGATGCCACACCCCAGGTCCACGATGCTCTGGAAAAACTGGGATTTGATGGGATGTTGGAATACTTATATCACCTCTGTGAGCGGACGCTTAATGAAACCAGTCTTTTACCCCACAGTAACTCGGGTATACTCCAAAAAGATGAGCTTAAGATGTTAAGGGAAGTAAACGCATCCATGGGGCTGATGCTGGAAACTACGAGCAGTAGATTAATGGAAAGCCCTGCCCACAGGAAGAGCCCTGGTAAAGATCCCAAGTTAAGAATTGAAACCATTGAAAATGCGGGAAAATTGAAGATACCATTTACAACCGGACTTTTAATTGGTATTGGAGAGACTGTGGAAGAAAGAGTAGATTCGCTCCTGGAGATCAGGAGAATTCAGGATAAATATGGTCATATTCAGGAGATCATTATCCAGAATTTCAAACCCAAACCAGGGATTGAAATGGAATTTGAAAGTGAACCTTCACTCTTGGACATGATACGAATGGTGGCAGTTACCAGCCTGCTTTTCCCAGATTGTGGGGTGCAGGTCCCACCTAACCTCAACCGGGATACTGCTGGGATGTTTCTTTTGGCAGGAGCAGATGACTGGGGAGGAGTTTCACCCATCACCAAGGACTACGTGAATCCAGAAGCACCATGGCCAGAGCTAGATGAGCTAAAGAAATTAACACAAGAACTGGGATTTCAATTGGAAGAAAGGCTGCCAGTGTACCCTAAATACCTCACAAAAGAATTCTTAAGCAGCCAAGTACATGAAAAAGTAGGAAAGTCTAATTTGTAATATTAATCTGCAATATTTCCAAAGTCTACTTGCTTACAAATCCAAAGTTTACCTGCTTACAAAAATAAGGGGATCATCCAGTGAATTATCCCCGCTGTTTACCCTTGATTATTCATTCACTACTTATTCACATCAGGGATGTTTATTTATCAACATCCAGTACAATCCAAGGGTTGAAACTGCATCTATGAATTCATCAAATTCTACTGGTTTACTCACGTAACTATTGACCCCTAACTTGTAACTTTCCACCACATCCCTATCTTGCTGTGAAGAGGTCAAAACCACCACTGGTATTCTTTTAGTATGTTCACTGGCCTTTAATTCTTTTAAGACTTCTAGACCGTCCACTTTGGGCATGCGCAAATCCAGGAGTATCAAATGGGGTAAGTCTTCAGGATCCCTATCTTGATACTGGCCTTGAGCGTGAATGAAATTAAGGGCTTCTTCCCCATTTTTAACCCAGACCAGCTTGTTCGCTAAATTTTTCCGCTTCAAAGCTCGCATGGTCAGTTCGGCATCAGTGGGATTATCTTCCACCAAAAGAATATCTAATTCATCTAAATTCAATTAAGAGCCTCCATTATTAGTATTTCCAAGTTATGTAATTTGAATTATGTGAAATTTACTAAAAACAACAAATTAGGTATGGAAACCTAAAAATCATTGCAAGTTAAGTGGTAACAAAGTTTTATCATTCTGAGATTGAAGAACCAAACAGGATTTATCCCTACTTTAACCTCAAATATTAGTTATTTCCCTTAATCAGAACTTAATCTGACGTTCTTAGAACTGATTTTTTTATAGCTCCCTTGAAACTCCCATAACCGCATATATTTCACCATTGTCAGTTTTTAAGGGTTTTAAACGGGTATCTAAGTATAATTCACAGTCAGGAAAGATGAAATGGTTTTTAGTACGTATGGAATTTCCAGTGCGGAATATATCCTGCAATGACTTCATTTGCATGTCAAAAACCTGTTTTGAAAAAATATTTTGTACTGGTTTGCCAATAATTTGATCTTTGGTGAGTTTCAAATGTTTCAGTGAAGCTTCATTAACATAATCCACCAGTAATTCCTTATTTATGATGAAAATCATGTCTTGAGAACTTTCGGTTAAAATCCGGTAGTGTGCTTCACTTTTTTTAAGGTTTAACCTGGATTGATGACCATAGAAAGCCATTTCAATGGCAAATTTCAGCTCGTTTTCATCAAAGGGTTTGATGAGGTAGGCCTGGGGTTGGGTGACCTTGGCACCCTGGAAAGTTTCAGAATTGCAGTAAGCAGTCAGATAAATAATTGGGATTTCCTTATTTTTTTGGATAATCCTAGCAGCATCTATTCCATTCATACAACCCTTGAGTAGAATATCCATTAAAATAAGGTCGGGTTCCAGCTCTAATGCTTTTTTAACTGCATCTTCCCCTGAAGAAACAATATCTACCACATCGTAACCCCATAAAATCAGTTTTTTCTGAAGTTCCATTCCAGTGAGGGCTTCATCCTCCACCACCAAAATCTTGGACTGTTGTGACATAACTACTCCCACATTACCAATATTACCAGAATACTATTATTTATGTTTATAAATATTACGTTTTTGAAATTTACCAATTAAAGTAGCACCAATAACTCCCCTAATTTATAAAACCCTTCTATTACTCCACAAAAGTTTAATCACTTGTAAACTGAAATGAATCAGCTTTGTAATTGAATGTGTAGGGATTAACCCCCAGTATCCTTAAAAACAAATGACAATATTGTTTGATGCTACCAATATATTCCTTAACCCTATTTATAATTTAAGACCCAGTCGATGATATTGCTTGAATTTTAAAAAAGAAGAATGCATTTAAATGAAGTTTAGATTTAGATTGAAGTTTAGATGGAAGTGAAGAATAAAAAAGAAGAATTTAATATTCTTCAAAATGCAAAAAATCAGCTACATCACGCCGGGGAGGAGGATATGGTTTTTCATCAGGATAACCCATGGGGACCAGTGCTACTGGCCGCACATAAGATGGTGTGCCTATTAAATCTGTTACCTGCTGTTCATCAAAGGCTCCAACCCAGCAGGCTCCGATACCGAGTGCATGGGCCATGAGGAGCATATTTTCTATAGCACAAGAAACATCCTGTATGGAGTAAAGTTCCACTCCCCTGTTACCATAAACAGTGCCAGAAACACGCTGGTTAATACATGGAATCATTATTAAAGACGCTTTAGCTATGAAGTCACGCATATATGCTGCTTCAGAAAGTTTTTCTTTGGTACGACGGTTTTTAACCAGGATCAATTCCCAGCTCTGCAGGTTCCCTGCTGAAGGTGCCCAAACACCAGCTTGAATAATTTTCTCAACTAAAGATTCATCAATATCTTCCTTTTTAAATCGTCTGATACTTCTTCTTTGACTTATGGTCTGGAAAACTTCCATACTGATCACCCCACCTGTTTTCTTTAAGTTAACCTTCATGATTTGTAAAGCTCCCCAACTCCCTACAATTACCCCAATCAATGAAAACTATAACTCCAATCCGTGCAAACCTACATTCCATGATTAAGACCATATTCAAACCAGTAAAACCTACATTCCAATGATTAAGACCATATTGAAACCAGTTCAAGCTAATATTCAAACAAGTCCCACCATATACTTAAATCATCACCTCAAAATCTTAATTAACACCATAAACCTGTTAATCACCACTAAAAATCAAATTACTGTTATAAATTCTAATCTTAATT
>NZ_AMPO01000008.1:52500-65000 GCF_000302455.1 Methanobacterium formicicum DSM 3637 | reverse complement strand
TTGACGATGATGATTACCGGGTTCGACAAATAGGAGTTAATGCCATGATAGATGTGGTGAACTTCCTTTTAAATTGTCCCCATGAAAAATCTGAAGAAAAGGTAACCCACTTTCAGAACCAGCACCGGAAAATTAATCTTCCATCTTTGGCCAAACTATCTATTATACATTTTTTACCATTCAAAAGGCCATAAGAGAAAACTATGCCCATAATTTGTGGTTAATTTTTGTTCGAAAGAATCTAAAAAGTTTTATTAATGTTTAACCAAATAACGTTATACAATACTCACGAATCTATATTTTATTTTAAATCATCTGGTGATCAAATTGGTAACTTATTCAGAATCAGGGGTAGACATCGACCTGGAAGAGGTCACAGTCTCCGCCCTCACTAAAAAACTAAAAGAAACACTCCAGTATCAGGATATTATAACCGAAAGCGGTCACTTCGCCGCCCTGGTCCGCCTGGGAAACCAGGGCCTGGCCATGAGTACCGATGGAGTGGGAAGCAAGATCCTGGTGGCAGAACTCATGGAAAAATACGATACTGTAGGTATCGACTGCGTGGCCATGGTAGTCAATGACATTATCTGTGTGGGAGCCCGTCCACTGGCTATGGTAGATTATTTGGCCGTGGAAAAACCAGACCCAGAAGCCGCAGGCCAGATCGCTGCAGGGCTTGCTGAAGGATGCCGTCAGGCAAACGTGGCCATGATTGGAGGAGAAACTGCTTCATTACCCGAGATAGTGCGGAACTTTGACCTGGCTGCCACCGGTATTGGACTGGTGGACCTGGATGGAGTTGTTGCCGGTAGCAAAATACAGGACGGCGATGTTATTCTGGGTCTTGAAAGCAGCGGAATTCACAGTAACGGATTGAGCCTGGCACGTCGGGTTTTCTTTGAAGAGGCAAATCTGAAGGTAAATGATCCACTCCCCACTGATGAAAACATCACCGTGGGAGAAGCACTCCTGGAACCAACCCGCATCTATGTAAAAGCAATCATGGACCTCCTGGATAATGTGGAAGTCCATGGCCTGGCACATATTACTGGAGGAGGATTCACAAACCTTAAAAGACTTAAAAAAGGAGTAAGTTTCCGTATTGATAACCTCCCCTCACCCCAACCAATATTTGAATTCATATCCTCCCAGGGAGTGGAATTTGAGGAAATGTACCGGGTTTTCAATATGGGTATTGGATTTACGGTTATCCTACCCCCGGAAAAGGCAACAGAAGCCATTAAAATC
The DNA here is from genome assembly GCF_000302455.1 of Methanobacterium formicicum DSM 3637. Lineage (NCBI taxonomy): Archaea > Methanobacteriati > Methanobacteriota > Methanobacteria > Methanobacteriales > Methanobacteriaceae > Methanobacterium > Methanobacterium formicicum. The sequence continues at coordinate 63,749 of NZ_AMPO01000008.1, read as the reverse complement.
CTTGAAAAATACCATCCAGTCCAGGTCATTGGAACAGTTACTGAAGACCCTGAGGAGAAAGTTGAAGTTAAAACCTTCCATGGAGGATGGGTACAACTTTAAACTGGAAAAATAGTTTTAAACTGGGAAATAGTGATTGAATAATTATTATTTTCGAATTTTAGGTTTACAATATAGTGAATTAGATTGCTTGAACTAACTTTAGGAAGGTGATATTATATGAAAATTACTCCAGAACAGGAATTATCCTTGATAATTGATATTTTAACTCATCTGGATGTGCCATCAGAAGAAGCATCCATAATTGCCGAAGTAACCCTGGATGCGGATCTTAAGGGTTTCACATCCCACGGGATTGGTAGGTTCCCCCAGTACATTAAAGGCCTGGAAGTTGGCACCATCAAACCCCAAACCGAAGTAACTGTGGAGAAAGAAAGTGCTGCCACCGCACGGGTAAACGGTAATCATGGATTCGGGCATGTTGTAACCTACAGGAGTATGGAAATGGCCATCCAGAAAGCTAAAGAAACAGGAATAGGTATGGTGGGTATTCACAACTCCAACCATTTCGGAGTGGCTGGCTATTACTCAGACATGGCCATTATGGAAGATTTAATTGGTATTGTAATTGCCAACACAGAACCAGCAGTTGCCCCTATTGGAGGAAAAGAACCAATACTGGGAACCAACCCCCTAGCCATAGGAATACCCTCAGATAGTCATTACGTCTCAGTGGACATGGCAACCTCAGCATCTGCCCGGGGAAAACTCCTGGAATCAAAGCGTAAGGGAGAATCTATACCCCCAAACGTTGCCCTGGATGCAGATGGAAACCCAACCACAGATCCAGTGGAAGCCCTTAAGGGATCAATATTACCATTTGGAGCCCATAAAGGATACGCACTATCATTCATGATTGAAATAATGGCCGGCCCCCTGGTAAATGCATCCTATGGTAAGGCCGTCACCGGAACCGCCAACCCCGAAGTTACCTGCACCAAAGGAGACCTCATCACCGCAATCGACCCATCCAAGTTCGTGGAAATGGACGACTTTAAAAGGGATGTTGATGAGTTCATTGCTGAAATTAAAGCCACACCCAACGTGATGATACCCGGGGATTTCGAAGTCAGGAACGTGAAAACTCACCAGGAAGAAGGTATTCCCCTAGACGATACACTGGTGGAACAGTTAAGAGAAATAGCTACCAAAACAAATGTGGATATGGATGATATATTGGGATAATTACTCCAATAAGTTTTAATGAACCCACATTAAAAGATAAACTCCACAAATATCATTTCATTGAGTTAAAACTCTACAAATAATGTTATTTAATCGTTTAACTACACAAAAATAGTGAATCTTTAAACTCTAGAATTTGTGTAATCTTTAACTCAACAAAAAATGAGTTTAAGTCTTTTAAGATATCATAGATTAAGATGCCATTTTAGAAGAACAAGGCGATTGATAATGGTATTATGTAAAATCACGGTCCTTAAAACCACCGTACAAAGTGAACTGGCAGGGGATTACTGTCAGCAGGAAGTTGGTCCCTGCCCCCTTCTCCATGAAGGACAGGAATTTGTTACTGGATTTGAAAAACCAGAAGGATTCTGTGACTGGGCATGGAACGATCTTTTAAGATTTGTAACAGCCTTATTAACGGGGGGTAACTTTAAAGAAGATCTGTTCCAGGGTTGGATGAAAGATGAAAATACCATGATTGCCTGTTGCACCGATGGGATACGTCCTGTAATTTTTTTACTGGAACGAGTGGAGGATTAACCAGAAGATTTGGACCATTTAGGGATTTGGGGACAAATGTTAATCATTTAAACATTATGTAATGGGATAAAAATGATACAAATGCATGAAACATTGCATGAAACAAGATTTAATGCATAAAACATGATTAATTGTATAAAACATGATTAATTGTATAAAACATGATTAATTGTATAAAACATGATTAATTGTATAAAACATGATTAATTGTATAAAATAATCTAATTTACCAAAAAAATAGGGAGATATTAAAAACATGGACAGCAGTCAGGCAGTTTTTGATGGGCTGAAAAAAGCTGGAATCAATTTTGTGGTCAGTGTACCCTGTGTGAACCTGGGTAAACTCATGGAAATGGTGGACTGTGACCCAGATATCATCCACGTTCCAGTAACCCGGGAAGAAGAAGGATTTGGTATGGCAGCCGGGGCTTACATGGCAGATAAAAAACCAGCCATCCTGATGCAGAACTCTGGACTGGGAAACTCAGTTAATGTCCTGGCCTCTCTTTTTAAACTTTATCAGTTCCCCATACTCATGATCATAAGTCACCGGGGTACTGAAGGAGAATTCATGGGTGCTCAGATTCCCATGGGAGAAGCCACCACAGGTATTCTGGACACCCTTGAGATCGCCTACATAAATCCCAAAACACCAGAAGAAGCACTTAAACTCATACCAGAATCATGGATACTGGCAGAACTGGGCGGATCACCACTGGGAATATTACTGGAGATCAGTTTCTGGTAGATCAGGCAGTATAACTCAATATTAAAAAATAATAAAAATTTAAACAAGGGAGATTATAAAAATGGAAAGAATAACAGCCCTGGAACAAATAACCAGTCAGTTAAAAGATGAACTGGTTGTCTGCAATATAGGATTCCCCTCCAGGGAACTTTACCATGTTAAAGATTCCCCGAAACATTTCTATATGATGGGATCAATGGGTATGGCATCATCCATAGGCCTTGGACTGGCCCTGAGCCAAAAAAGGAAAGTAATTGTTTTTGACGGTGATGGATCACTGTTAATGAACCTGGGCAGTCTGGTAACCATCTACAACCAGTCACCCCAGAATCTGGTGCTGGTAGTACTGGACAATGAATGTTACGGCAGTACAGGTAACCAGTGCACTTACTCCTCCACCACAGACCTTAAAAAGGTAGCAGAAGGAGTAGGATTTAAAAATACTATTCTTTACACGGAATCTGAAGATAAAATCGATTTTTCCCCTGTTCTGGACATGGAAGGACCTGTTTTTGTTCACGTGAAAATACAGGCAGGTAATGCAAAGGTTCCAGTGATCCCAATGGAACCAGAAGAGATAAAAGAACGGTTCATAAGGGAAGTACAGGGTAAATAAAAATAAAAAATGGTAAATAAGAAAGTTAGGGAATGGTTTATTTCTTATTCAACTCTTTTCCCACAGAAAAGGCCTTCCCCACCATCTTACCAATACCATAATAGGATAAGTTATCCGGGCTGTAGATGAGTGGCTTGATTTTTTCAATTAATGAGTCCTCATCAGCAAAAGACTCATCCACCTTAACATCTTTTATTTCACCTATAAATTGGGTGTGCAATCCAATTTTCACGCTTTGCAGTAATTCACATTCTATTACAAAGGGAAACTCACCCACGTAAGGTGCATTCACTACTTCACTTTTCACAGGGGAGAGCCCAGTGGCCTGGAATTTATTCACGTCCTTTCCAGATGCTATTCCAAAATAATCGGCTTCTTTTACGTGTTCTTCAGAAGGGATGCTGATGGTGAATGCTTTACTATCCATAATATTATGGTAGGTGTAGGTTGCTTCTCTTAAAGAAATGGCTATGCACGGTGGAACAGAACAGCAAATCCCACCCCATGCTGCAGTCATGACGTTGGGGTTTCCTTCCGAGTCATAGGCCCCCACTACAAATACTGGAGTGGGATAGGTTATGGTTTTGGCTCCTAAAGATTTTTTCATGTTTTAACTCCTTATACTCTGATTATCTCATTAATTTAACACACTTATTTAATCCAATTAGCCAACATACATTATTTAACAAAATATAATCCATTTAATGCAGTGCCACTCTTTTAAGTACGTATTAATGGATTCTTTCATTGAACAAACTCATTATCTAGTTAATCTCACAAACCGTAGTTCATCACCAGTGCTCATAACGGACCAGTTCACTCAGTCTTTTCCGGCCCATTCCCCTTGGTTCGGCATTAGGATATCCTAAAGGAGTGAATAAAAGTGGTTCTACATCATCAGGCACTTTAAGAACTTTTCTAGCCTCTTCAACATTGAAAGCTGCTATCCAACAGGTTCCCAGTCCCAGTTCTGTGGCTGCCAGTATAAGGTGGTCCATGGCTATTGCTGTATCCACCTCCACGTAGTTACGTCCGTCCCGGCGATTCCATGATTCTGATTTAACAGTGCAGGCACAGATAACCAGAGGAGCCTCGGTAAACCATTCTGCAGGATAAATAGTTTTGAGTTCATCTTCTCTACCTTCAGTTTTCACCACTATGAAACGAAATGGTTGTTTATTAACTGCAGTGGGTGCCATGCGGGCAGAATCAAGTACTTTTTCCAGTTTTTCTTCTTCCACTTCCCTTGACTGATAGCCACGTACACTGTATCTTTTTTTAATTAAATCCCCAAATTCCATGTCCATAACTCCATTGAATAATTTTTTAATATTTTTTTGCTAAATCATTTTTTAACTGTTAAAACACTGCTTTTTAACTGCAAAAACTTCATTTAACTGTATAATCACTTCATTTTGAACTGTTAAATCAGGTCAGTTTAAATAAACCACATCATTTTAAACATTTTTAATGATCTCCTGGAATCTATCCAGTTCAACCTCACGTTCTTCCTCAGTCATGTCCCCTGGTCCGAAGATAGCAAAATAAGGAAGGGCTTCCATTCCAACGAATTCAAACAGGAGATGGTTAAAGTACTTTATGAGAACTTCAATCTCACCGTGTGGTCCTTCATCGGTGTAGAGTTCACGGGGTGCTCCAGTGGTGAATGATAACATTGCTTTTTTGCCCTTCAATGGCCCATTTCCGTATAATTGCATTTCTGCCAGGTTGAATGCAAATCCATTGTAGAAAACACGGTCAACCCATCCTTTCAGGATAGCTGGGAAGTTACTCCACCATATGGGAAACTGGAATATGATCAGATCTGCCCAGAGGACCTTGTCCATTTCTTCCTTGATGTCCTGAGGTATGGCACCTTTTTTTACTGCATTGAGCTGTTCAAGTATGGGGTTGAAGAGTTCCTTGTTCATTCTCTCTGGGAAATCCTCCTCATCCAGGACTGCCTTCCATTTCATGGAGTAAAGGTCTGATACCTGTACCTGGTGTCCCTCATCAGTTAAGGTGTCTACTGCCAGATCTTTCAAGGTCCCGTTCAAAGATTCACGCTCAGGATGTGCGTAAACTATCAATACATTCATTTTTTACCCCCAATTTTTAATTCTTCACTACCATTGGATTTTTCCATAAAAAATCTCTACTTATTATTATCTCTTTAATATCACTTCATTTTATCCCCTTACTCACAGAACTCTAAGGAAGTCCCATTTAAAGTAAGTAATTAATAATTAAATTGAATTTTTAGCTTTGATTTCTGCAACAGTTTCCCCACCTACTCCTAAATTTTCATCAGGTAATTCTCTTATTGTTACTACGAAAGATTGTTTAGGAATACCAGTTATTTCCACTGCAACTTCGGTGAATTTAGTTATGAGTTCTTTTTTCTGTTCTAGAGAAAGATTTCCTACTTCCATGTTTATTACGGGCATTTTAAAACACCTCAAAAATTTTTAAAAATCATGAACTATTAATAAATTTTTTAGAATGGTCTTAGTTTCCAAAACTTTTTAAATCCCCAAATTCTTTTAAAAACTTATTTATTCCCATATTATTTCGGGCTGATTTCTTTCAGGGATTCTCTGGTACTGGTACCTGGGGTATCCCACCATAAATGGATAAATTACCGTATTGTCTTCAGGAACTCCCATCAAACCCTTTAAAGAAGGATTTTGACTGCAAACTATGTTTAAAATACCCGCCCAACATCCACCCATTCCAAAGGAGGGTAATAAAAGGTCCAGGTGAGTTAAGGCAATTATTCCATCGGTTAAGGCACTTTTTTTATCTGATGGTGCATGGGCCACCACCAGACAGGGCGCACCTCTCAGGATTGAATCCATTCCATTATCCCATGCTTCAACCAGGGGCTCTATCGGCACCATAAATGGAGATTCTCCCTTTAAAACTTCTCTCATCCAATTAATGGTACTGGTACTTATCTGGTTAACCTTTTCAGGGTCGTTGATCACGGTCCATTGCACTGGTTGGCCATTATTTCCAGTGGGTGCATATCTTATTATTTCAAAGATTTTTTCCAGTTTTTCCATTTCTACTGGTTTATCACTGTAATTACGTATTGATCTTCGTGATTTCATGTGCAATCCCATTTCCAGGGGTGTGATGTGGAAACTTCCATTCACCCTTCCTCCGGAGTTTGGTGATCCGATTGCTCCTTCTGGACAGATGGACATGCAGTGTCCACACTGCACACAGAAGTCCACTGCATCTTCTGGAATTTCAGGATAATTTTCTATTTCTATCAGGCCAAGGGGACAGTTAAGGGTGCAAACCCCACATTTTATACATAGTTCCTTGTTTAAATTTTCCATTTTTGATTTTCCCCATTTTTACGTATTTTTTACTGTTTGAATATTCGGGTGAACCACCCAAAACTATTAGTTGTATGTACACACAATAACATATAAAGTTTACCAAAAAATCTTAATTCTAAAAATTTTAATAAAAAAGACGAACATACCTAACTTGAGGTGCATTCCCACCATGAATGAAAAAAAACAATGCCCGGTCATGTGCAGTTGCCTGTACTTCACCAGTAACAAACTTAACCGGATTCTTAACAAAATGGCCGAGGAAGAATTTATTAAAACCGGTCTTTCACCCTCACACGCTTTAACCCTTATGAACATAAATCGGCATCCGGGTTTTTCTCAGAAAGAGCTTTCAGAAATCATGAACATCAAACCATCCACCACCACCCGTTTCATTGACAAACTGGAAGGGAGGGGAATGGTTGAAAGAAAAATAGAGGGAAAATTATCCTATCTGTATCCTACCAGTAAGGGAGCTGAACTCCAGAGTGAAATTGATAAATGCTTGAAAAACCTGAATAAACGTTACTCAGAAATTTTAGGTTGCGAAGAAAGTGTTGAACTAACTGAAGCTATTGATAAAGCAGCAACTAAACTGGAAAAAAATATTTAATAAAATGAAAATAGTTAATTAATGAATAATAGTTGGTTGAACCCTAAAATTACTGATTTTTTAATTTCCCATTTTCTTTTCCACATTCCGTAGTTGCTCACGTATGGGAAGGTTCTGGGAGCACAGTTCCTCACAGAGCCCACATTCCAGACAGTTCCCTGCTCTTTCAAAATCCTTCAACATGAAATAGTACTGATTTTTCACTTCAGAATAGTCCTCCAGCATTTCAGCCTGGTTCAGGTAACTGAAACACCGGGGTATGTTTATTCCACTGGGGCAGGGCATGCAGTATCCACAGCGGGAGCATTCCACACTGATTTTACCTTGATAAACCTGTTTTACATCATCCATTATCTCCATTTCTTCTGGAGTTAATGATTTTGATAGGCCCTCTTCTGCAATCTTCAGGTTCTCCTGTAACTGTTCCATGGTGTTCATACCACTTAAAACTACACTTATCTCTGGAATGTTCCACAGGTAACGCAGCGCCCACTCTACAGGTGTCCTCCCTACAGGAGCACCATCCCATATGTTTTGCACTTCCTGTGGCACGTAATCTGCCAGAACCCCACCTTTAAGGGGTTCCATAATCGCCACACCTAATCCTTTCCCTGCTGCGTATTGCAGGCCATCTGAACCTGCCTGAATATTTTCATCCAGGTAGTTGTACTGTATCTGGCACATGTCCCACTGGTAAGAATCCACAACTTCCTTCACAAAGTCAGTTTCATCATGGGTGGAAAAACCTGTGTATTTTATACGCCCATCAGAGATTGCTGAATCTAAAAACTCGAAAACACCAAGATCTTCCAGATGATACCATTGTTTCTCCTTCAGGGAGTGCAGGAGATAAAAATCTATATAATCCATCTTCAGTCGCTTGAGCTGTTCATCTAGGAATCTATCCATATCCTGCTCATCTTCCAAAAGCCAGGTGGGAGACTTGGTAGCCAGATAGACTTCATCCCTTCTATCATTTTCAGTGAAGTAATCCCCCAGAAACACTTCACTGGCCCCGCCCTTAGATGTTTCAGTACTATGATAAGGGTAAGCAGTGTCCAGGTAGTTTATTCCCTCCTCCAGGGCATAATCCAATAACTGTGTTGCCTTTTCAACATCAATCCGATCGTATGTTCCCATGATAGGCAGTCGCATACATCCAAATCCCAGTATGGAAATCTTTTCACCAGTTTTACCCATTTCTCGATACAGCATGATTTTCCTCATCTTAAATTAAACAAAAAAATCATTTAAAATTAACCCAAAATTTAATTAAAATTAATCAAAGATTATTTAACTCCTCATATTTTTCAATTCCAGTCCGATATTCCAGGCTTTACCTGCCTTTTTTTCAACAGTCCAGTAATTATTATCCGGCATGGTTAAAAGTAGTGGATTGAGTTTGCCCATGTCTGGTTTTCCACCGGTGAGAATTTCCTCATCTGCGTATGTTGAAATTATCTCCCCTACGAACAGATTATGGGTTGGCATTTCATAAACATCAACCAGTTTGCATTCCATAGAGATGGGACATTCCTTGATCAGCGGTGCACTTCCCAGTTTGCCATATTCAACTGTGAAAAGCTGTGATTTATCTTCTTTTCGTCCAGATACCAGCCCACAATAATCAACTTCCTTAATCATATCCACTGTAGGATAGTTAATGCTGAATGCCTTATTCTGCTTTAAAAGTTCAGTGGTTAAATGGGCTTTGTTTATCCCTGCAACCAGTAAAGGTGGATTCCCATTAGCCCTGCTTAACCATCCTAATGCCATGAAATTTGCTGTTTCTCCATGTTTAGTGCCCAGAAGTGTCACTGGCATTGGATAAATGAATGTGTTTTTGCCCAGATCTGTTTTTTCCATTTTCTTACCCCTTTAATTCACAGATTGATAATACTCTTATCACAAATAATCATTTGTATGTACAAATGATATAAGTTTTTGTCGGTGCAATTAAAACAATCAAATATTAAAATGAAAGATTCAAAAAAATGTTTGAAAAATAATGTTTGAAAATAAAATTGTTCATTAAAAACGAAGATCGCCCTTTTTAAAATGTTAAATCTTTTAAAAGTATTAAAACCTTTCTAAAAATGAGTTAAACTATAAAAAATGATTTTAATGCCTTCTCCGTTCAAATTCTGTGAACAACTCATCCAGGTCCACTCCCTTATACACTAAAAGCAGGAGGGTGTGGAATATAAGATCAGCACTTTCCGAAACCAGGTTTTCATCATTTTTAGAGGCAATGATGACTTCTGCAGCTTCTTCACCTATCTTTTCCAGGATCTTATCCTCTGCTTTTTTATCATCATCCTGCATGATACGGGAAGTGTAGGAGTCAATTGTGTGGTCCCTTCTGTTCTCCAGGACCTGGTAGACTTCTCTGATAATTTCATCCTTCATTTCTTAATCACCTTATCATCTTTACGTAATGGACCAGTTATGGCTATTAAGGGGTGTTGTGCATCATCTATGATCTCCACATCATCTAATGAAAAAATACCCTCTTTATCTGCGGTTTTTTCCATTCCCAGTTTTATATCCTCATCCAATGTTATGACGTAGGAATCTATTTCCTTGAATCCCAGTTTACGGGAGGCAACAGTACGGTGGTGGCCGTCCACCAGGATGAAACGGTTTCCTGTTTTTACCACAATGGTTGGTTCTGCCAGTCCTCTCCTAAGTTCGTAGGTACGTCCCTGGAGCTCATCAGCATACACCCGGTTCTGGGTGGGCCTTAAACGATCAATGGGCACCTTTTCATGGACCAGTTTGGTTTTAATATTATAAAGCTGTTCCAAGGTCTTCTTAAAGTACCTAACCTTCATAGGAGTGGAACGTTCTATATGGGAACGTACAATATCCGTGTTAGTTATAATACCCACCAGAGTGCCCTTTTCACTTATTACAGGCATTCTTGATATCCCCATGCGGAATAGAACCCTGGCAGCGTCGTTAAGGGACATGGATTCATCAGCCACCACCACATCAGTGGACATGATATCCCGGACATAACCCGCCCATTTTTTCAGGAGGAAATCAAAGGCAGTTATCATACCAATAACTTCGCCATTGTTTATAACCGGGAACCCATCGTGACCAGTTTTCTTCATTAACTGGATTACTTCCTCATTGGGAGTGTCCGGGGTGACGGTTATGACCGCCCGGGTCATGTAATCCTTAACCAGTGTGGATTTAGTCATGAAAACTCCCCTTTTTTAGGATTCTCCCATATAACTGTTTTTTCAGATTCTATTTTAATTATACGATGATAAGGAACCATAGATCCATCAAACATAATCATAAATCCTCCTTCTAAAGCTTGAATGTTGGTGGCTGGAATGGTTTTAAGGTTACCCGGACTTCCCCGATGCAGGTAGGTGACCTTACAATCTTCAAATTTCATTTCCGGATGCCATCTCAACATATCCAGGATTCTTTTGGCCATTAAGGATTAACCTCAAATTTGATTTTTATTTAAGTTATCAAATTTGAATATTTTATTTGAATTACCCTACTAGAAGTTTTTCTGCATTTAACACCTGTTTTTATCAGCTAATTAACAGCATCAACCATTAATTAACATATTAATCCAGTTATTAAAAATTTAATCATGTTTAATGATTTATTCCCGTGTCTTAAGTTCTTCCACAACCATCTGGTTGGTCTTTGAAGGATCGGCTTTACCACGGGTTAGGCGCATTACCTGGCCAACCAGGAAATTCAGGGCCTTGGATTTACCCTCAAAGTAGTCAGAGACAGCTTCAGGATTTTCATCTACGGCCTGTTTCACTGCTGCCAGTACGGTGTCATCTTCCACCACTCCCACCAGTCCCATTTCCTCGGCAATTAGTCCTGGCATCTTGGGATTATGTGGTAGTTGTTCAATGATCCTCTGACCAGCTTTGGTGGTGATCTTCTTATCCTGCAACATCCGCAGTAACTCCACTAGCTGGGCTGTGGTTATTTCACTTTCCCTGTAGTTGAGTTTGTTGTAGTAAAGCACTCTTTTGAGTTCATCCCTCATCCACAGTGCAGCAAACTCAGGGTCCACCTCTCGGGCCACCTCTTCAAAGGCATCAGCCAGTTCCAGTTCCGAGGTCATGACCTGAGCATGGTCCTTTTTAATAC
>NZ_AMPO01000008.1:0-47500 GCF_000302455.1 Methanobacterium formicicum DSM 3637 | reverse complement strand
TAATGGAAGTATCACCACTGCCATTGCCACCAGTATAGCCAGAGACTGGAAGCGCAGGAATGGCTGCAGTCTCCTTGCTATGGGACGGACCACATAAGCAAAAACTGCCGCCAGTACGATCATACTCAGCATGGGGGTTAGAACCACCATGGATAAAACCAGAAGAACCGCCAGCACAAACAAAGCCGAGGTGAGGGTTCCCTTTATTTTGTAAATCATTATTTTCCAGTTCCCCCATCATCCATTACTAATCTAAAATAATTTTTAACAGCATCAGTTTACCCTGAATTTTAATTAAAATACCATTTACGCTTTAAAATTCAATTAAAATGTCCATTTTCATTTAAACTTAATTAAATACCATTTACGCTTTAAAGTTTGATTAAAATATCTATTTTACCTTTAAACTTATTAAAATACCATTTGGACTTTAAGGTTTGATTAAAATATTTATTTTATGTTTTAAACTTAATTAAAATATTATTTAACATTAATTTAAATTATAATACTCATTTGAACTTTAAATTATTCAAATTTAATATTTAAAATTTGTTTTTAATCCCTGAGGCATCCCTGCGATATTTTCCAAATTCAGATATCATACGGAGCTGGTCTCCCCAGAAAACTGGTCCTTCTACACAGATCCTCCAGCCTACATCATCCACACAGCACTGGCCACATATTCCCACGGCACACTTCATGTAGCGCTCCAGGGAAAACTGTGCCGGGATCTGGAATTTCTCGGTGATTAGGAATAGTTTTTGCATCATTATCTCTGGGCCGCAGGCCACCACCATATCATAATTACCCTCATTAAGAAGTTTTTCAGCTAGTTCCGTTGCAAATCCGCAGAAACCATGACTACCATCATCAGTAGTGGGAAACACACTGGCACCTGCCTTTTCCAGGCGTTCTGCAAATAGTATTTCACTCTGAGTGGTGGCAGCGGTTATTGTATCCACTTTCACTCCTCTGCTGGATGCTGCTTCAGTGAAGGCAGCAACTGGTGCCATTCCAATACCCCCACCTACTGCCAGGATACGAGAACCTGCAATCTCAAATCCTCCACCATAGGGGCCCCTTAATCCCAGTTGGTCGTTTTCATGGAGTTTGTGGAGTGACTGGGTGAACGGACCCACCATTTTAACTGAAATACCAATTTCTCCTTTGACTGGATCAATTCTGGATATGGACATTGGTTTTTCATCTGAAAAATTCCAGACCATAAAAAATTGCCCCGGTGTTGGAAACTGGTTGTTGTCCTCGTCTTTAACCTCCCATGGAAAATAAAAGGTTTTTACAGTGGGTGTTTCCTCAACTACCCTCTTGATCTTCAGTACCTGTGGAACATGCATGATCTTATCCTTTACCATATTTTACACCTTCCTTTTACATTTGGTGGGCCATTCCCACCATTTCCTCCACAGTTTGATAATTTTTATCCCTCATGAATTTCTCCAGGCCAGTGTTTATGTTCTGGAAAACTTCCAGTCCATGGTACATGACTGCGGTTCCAATCTGAACGCAACTTGCCCCGGCATATAAGAATTCCACCACATCCTGATAGTTAGTTATACCACCCACACCCATTATGGGGATTTTAACATTCTGGTATGTCTGGTATACGCAGCGCAGGGCTACTGGTTTTATGGCTGGACCGGACATTCCACCGAAGCGGTTGGAAAGTACGGGGTGAGCAGTTTCGGGATCTATCCTCATACCTGGACCCAGTGAGTTGATAAGGGTGAGTGCATCAGCACCAGCACTTTCTGCTGCCCTGGCAATTTCCACGATATCCGTTACATTGGGTGTTAATTTGACAATAACTGGAATTTTAACTGATTTTTTAACTGCCCCTACAATATTACTGGTTAGATCAGGATCCTGACCTATTGCTGCCCCACACCCTTCCATGGCATGGGGGCAGGATACATTGAGTTCCAGGGCATCTACCAGGTCTTCAACCTGGCTGGCTAAAGATGCAAAGTCTTCCGGTGTGGAACCGTAGATTGAGGCTATATGTGGGACGTTGCCCTCCAGTTTTTCCAGTTCTCCCTTGAATGCTTCCACTCCAGGGTTGGATAGGCCTATGGCATTTATTATACCACCCTCCACTTCCACAGTGGTGGGGTTGGGGTAGCCCTTATTGGACTCTAATGCAAAGGATTTGGTTACCACTGCCCCAGCTCCACTTCGAGCTGCCCAGTTAAGGGATGAAGACGTGCTTCCCAGAACACCCGCCGCTAAAACAGTGGGGTTTCTCATTTTCATATGGCATATTTCAACTTCCAGCATGATTACACCTTATCCCGTATGATTACACCTTAAGTTAGAAGGTTTAAATTCCATCAAGTACAGATTAAATCCATGAAGTGTTATGTAGTTGGTTGTTTTGCAGGCTTCTTAGTCTTAGATGAAGATTTTAACCTACTGGATTATGAACTTTTCCCACAATCAGAACTCCTGGAAAAATGGTTCTTGATGGCGGAAAAGAATGTGATTCTAGAGGAAAAACATCTTCTGGAAAAAATAGGTAAAGATTGTGATGAAATCATTATTGAGACTTCCCGGAGCAGTTATCACTACCAGGATCTCAAATACAATTCTAAATTCACTTACCATATTCCCAGTAAAGGTGGAGATTACCTGCGGAGTAATCTGGGGGAAGTTCTCCAGGAAACTGGTTTCCTGGATAGAGCAGAGGATCTGTGGAGCATCACCCATAAATTAGCCCTCCAGATCACTGAACGGAAGTTGAAGGAAGCCTCCCTGTCTGACGATCTTCTACTTATCCAGGCAATACACGCCATTGAGGAGCTGGAAGAAGCTGAAGTTAAACTGGTGGAACGAATAAGGGAATGGTACCCAGTGCATTTCCCGGAAATGGACGAAATACGTGACCATGCTAAGTATGTGGAGCTGGTGGCAGAGTATGGTGACCGTGAATCAATTATAAACTCCAGTACCATTGATATTAGTTCCGGAGTTTCAAACGGGAAGATGGAACCTGGAATGAGTTTGGGTGCGGAGTTATCACCATCTGATCTGGAGGTGATCCAGGGTTTTGCCCGAACTATCCAGTCAATTCAGGAATCCAAGAAGTCCACCACCAACTACGTTGACATCAAAATGGAAGAAATGGCCCCTAACCTGCGGGATCTGGTGGGTGGCTCCCTGGGGGCTAAACTCATAGCCCACACAGGAGGTATTAAACGATTAGCCCTCCTACCCTCCAGTACCGTCCAGATTCTAGGGGCAGAGAAGGCCCTGTTCCGTCACCTTAAAACTGGTGAACGACCCCCCAAGCATGGTTTGATCTACCAGCACCCCGATGTCAGGGGCTCCCGTTGGTGGATCCGGGGAAAGGTAGCCAGGACACTGGCCAGTAAGATCACTCTGGCAGTGAGGAAAGATTACTTCTCAGGAGAATACGACCCTGCAGTGAAGGAAAGTTTCCAGAAAAGGTTGGAAGAAATAATCAAGGAGCATCCCTTCCCTAAACGAGCAACAAAGTCCAAAAAGGGGAAAGATAAAAAGCGTAAGAAAAAAAAGGACAAATTCCGTTTTAAGAAGGGTGATTATGAGTATTGAGATTTTAATGGAATTTAGATTTTAGTTGATTAAATTGAGATCAAATTGATTGAGATCAAGCTGAATCATTTCCATCTTTAAAGCAATACATTGAAACTTCCCAAAATCCATGTGGATGATGTGTATCTTCTGATATATGGAATGGGTTTTGCAGGGTTCCTTTCATTTAATCTTAAACAGGTGAGTTAAATGATAGATATCGTGGTTATAGTATCAATAATATCCAGTGTTTTTTCAATTATATTGGCAGCATATGCTATTCTGTTTTCCCGCAGGGTGGAGGAAAGACTTAAGACTAACTTTTTAATATTAAAGGAAAGCCTAGAAACCAACCAAAAACACGCCGAAGCATGCCTTTACAACATAGATCGGGAAGCAGAAGCCATTAAAAAAACAGTGGACATGTCCCATGCAAAACTCCATGAAACCTTGAATGACATTAAAAACTACGACCATCATAATGAATAACCCCCATCTTAAGGTACTAATTTTACATAATAGACAATTCCATCATTAACTTACTCACCACAAGTTTAAGACCCACATATACAGTTTTTATAAAATAAATAACACACTAAAATTAGTTTATAACATTATAAACGCCCTAAAATAAATTTTATAATATAACTAACACCCTAAATAAGTTTTAAATATGATTCATTTTCATAATAATCCAATAACATATATTTATATTACTTGAGTATGAATATGAAATTATGGTCAATGAATCCACCTTTGAAGCCGTGAAGATAAGATATCTGGTTTTATGGATCATTCTACTCTTTATAGTAATGACCGTCTTCGTGCTTGCATCCCACCGACTACTTAAGGGCGCTGAATGGTCTGTAGCCTTCGGGTTATTGTTTTATGCCCTTATTTCATACTGGATGCTTCGAAACTTCCGGAAAATCCACCTGGATTACTCTAGATTCATTGGCCACATACCACACGATTACAACTGGCTTTTTCTCCTGACCATAGTATTTGCTGTTATCATATTCTCCCTGGGCATAACCGAGCTGAGCAGGTACATCGTATCTGTTATGGACCCTGGAATCCTGGGAGAACTCCCACGCACCAGTCTGTTTTACACACCCCAGGACACACCACTGGCACCCTTCATGAACTTCCTGGACTTTTTAACTGGAGTAATAGCAGCACCAATAGTGGAGGAGTTACTCTTCAGAGGAGTGATGCTACACAGATTCACCTTCAAGTGGGGCCTGAAAAAGGCAATACTCGCATCATCACTGATCTTTGGAGTCCTGCACGCAGATTTTATTGGGGCATTTATCTTCGGCCTGGTGATGTGCATTCTATACATTAAAACAGGAACCATTATTATTCCCATCATCGCCCACATGCTCAACAACATGTTAGCATATGCTATGCAGATGTTGAGCAACATAAACCATCAAAACAGTGCATTAATGCATACAACACCAAATCCTAACATAGGTATGGCTGTATTCCTCCTGATTGTGGCTGGGATGGTTATCTTTTTCTTCCTCTACCGGAACTGGCCCAAAGCCTACTGGAATCCACCTTACTTCCAGAGAGATTACCAGGGAGTTCAGGAAAACTATTACTATTAAAAATAAGGCATTAATAATATTTAAATGGTTAATTCTAAATTATAAGATGATTAATCCTGAAAAAAGATTAATTCTGGAAAATTTAATATGTTCCAAAAACCAGTATAATAATCCAGGAACTACATAAGAATTAAAGAGGAACATCATGGAAGATAATCTAGATCTAAATAACAGTTTCACTGGAGTGTATGAACTGGAAGGCCACCTGGCCACTTGCAACCTTAACCAAGGGGTGAAGATTTACGGGGAGAAACTGGTGGATTATGAGGATGTAGAGTGCCGTTTGTGGGACCCTCGTCGTTCAAAACTGGCAGCTGCCCTCCTGAAAGGACTGGAAACATTTCCTATTGAAGTTGACTCCCGCGTACTTTATCTAGGTGCTTCTGCAGGTACCACTCCTTCCCATATCTCTGATATTGTTACTGATGGGGTGGTTTACTGTGTGGAGTTTGCACCCCGTATGATGAGGGAGCTTCTGGCTGTTTGCAGAGGGAGAAAAAACATGATTCCCATACTGGATGATGCCAGTAAACCTGCAAATTACATGGGACTGGTGGAAAAAGTAGATACTGTTTACTCTGATGTGGCCCAGCCCAACCAGACTGAAATATTCATGGACAACATGCGAATGTTCCTGAAAGAAGAGGGTCAGGGAATGATCATGATTAAAGCCAGGAGTATAGATGTTACCCGCAAACCAAAACAGATATTCCGTGAGGAATCATCCAAGCTAAAAGAGCACGGTTTCCGAATAGTGGATAAAGTGGATCTGGACCCTTACGAGAAGGACCATCGCTGTTTAGTCTGTGAGTTTGCCTTTTAAGACATTCACTTTTTAAGGCATTTATTACACGCTCTTATTTTAAAATCCCTCTAAAGAAACATCAAAAACCAGTTCAGATAACCCCATAAAATAACCCCATTAAAATAATCTTAAAAATAAGAATTATCTAAAAATAAGATGATAAATGGGGGTGATTAAATCACCAAATTTACTCTTTTTATTTAGTCAACCCGTTTACCTGCATCTGGACCTGGCTGTACTGAATATATTTCAGTGACCTTGAGTAAAATTGCTGCTTTGGGTGCTAACTGAGTCATGACACTTTTAGCCCATTCAACTGCATCATCGAAGTATTTACCTGATTCATGGATTTCCACGGTGCCCTTAAACTGGTAGGGGCATTCAGATATATCTGCAACAGCTACACTTGCCTGGGGATTGTTTTTAAGATTTTCAAAGCTTTTGTTCATGAAGTTAGCCACCAGTAGGATTGTTTCACTATCTAAAGGTTTTACAAATCCTATTGGAACCAGGTTAGGAGTACTTTCATTACTGGCAGTTGCTAACCATACTATGTTGTTTTTTTCTAGTGCATCCATCATTTCCTTGTTCATTACCATATCAATCACCTTGGAATTTTTTTTCATACTGTAGGAAATTATTTCAATAATTGTTGTGATAAGATAATGTACTTAATGGTCAGCAGAATGTAGTAGCTATATTTTAATTACCCACTAAGTGTTAATACAAGCTTAGTACTAATTACCCGCTTACTTAGTCTAAATATTCCATGAATCCCCTTTTTTAAAAAAAATGTTTAATTTTAAAAAAATTAGTTCAATTTCAGCTGATCCACCAATGTAACTATCTCATCAGCATGTTTTTGAGACTGCTGGACTGATTCATAGGTGTAGGTTTCATAGATAATTGCCGGAATTCCCGCCTGGATCAGAGGAATGGTCACATAGGCCGGGCTGGTGGGGTTAGGGGGGCTGTAAACTGTTAACCAGTTGGTCTCATTTTTTATGGTATGTGCAATTGATTCTGCCTTTTCAGATGGACTGGGGATGAAGAGGAACCATTTTTCCTGGTAGTTACCCTCGTTGGAATGCACATCAATAGCCAGGTCTATTGAAGAGTTTTTAACATCTGGCACCACATAAGTATAGGCCAGTGCTTGGCCGTTGGCCCTTCCATGGTCATAATCATCAGCCCCCTGAGTGACATTTACCCGATAAATGTAGTAACAGTTTTTAAGAGATTTATTCTGGTTTTTTACAGATTCAACCAGGGCATCGTGGGCCTGGTATTCCAGGGGATGAACACCAACTATGTAGGCTATCCTGTTGCCAGAACTGGCATTTCCATAGGGACCATCCCTGGTAACTGTTCCGTATTCAGTTTCTCCCAGAACCACACTGCTGAAGACAGGTACGGTTGAGGTATTTTTCTGGACAGGGAATAAATAAAATGAGGATATTAACACTACACCAAATAGAACAACCAGTACCAAAAATAATTGAAGTTTCTTCCCCATTTTAACCCTCATATTACCATAAATCTTATTTTAAAACAAAAATCATCCCATATCCTTAAAAAAGGTTTAGGGTATTGTGACACTGGTTGGTAGCTGGCCGGTTGATTTATACTGAGTTAATGCCTTTGAGTACAGGTTCAGTAAAGTATCCGGGGATAGATCAGGTTGTCCTGATACTTTTATACCAATGTAGTTAGGGGATTGGCCATTGTTGTCCATCCAAGTGTAGGTTCTCTGGGCCATGTCCACGTATTCAGTTTTAGTGATGGTGGCAGAGGTGACTGTTCCGTAAGCATTATCCGGATTTTTGTACTGGTTTATAGGGATGTTCCCAGTCTGGGCATTGTTTATCATCACAATACCCCTGGATAATATGTAAAGGCACTGGTTTTTATCCAGGGTTACCCCACCATAGGAAATAGTGGTGAATCCAACTTCGGTTCTTGATATTTCCTGTGCAAGACCGGGAACCTCAGAAACAGAAAATCCCTCTGTTAAGGATATCTGTGGGGGGACTGTGGAATTGGTAACCGTAGTATTGTTTGCCGCTTTTGTGGAGTTTCCAGGGAGTTTTAGGAGAATTCCACCCATTATTCCCAGTATGATCACCAGTGCAATGATGGCAAATATTAAAATATTGTTAGTTCTCTTTGAACCTTCTTTTTTGGGTTTTACGGGAGGACTTCTTCCAAAAGATGGTTCTCCCACCAGTTTAGTACCACATTCTTCACAGAACGCCGCATCCGCGTCATTATCATGCCCACAATTTCTGCATTTCACATTAAAGTCCCCTTATCTGAATTGATTAATTGGGGGTTTCCCCTCATAAGTCAATCATATAATAGAAGTATGATTCTTCTACATTATTAAATATAAAGGGAGTTCTTGTGAATTTCCAGAAAGAGTGAATGTTTCCCGAATGAATTTATCTAAACTCACAATTTAAATCTAAACTCACAATGAAAATTTCCAAAAGCAGATCATCTGACTAAACAGATATTTGATTAAAAACATTTAATTGATTAAAAACATTACCAGACCACCTAAATAGATGAACATGAATATTATTGCCCCAATGAATATTGCCAAAAAGGCATATTTTCCATATATTTGTGAACCATAATGCGTTGTTTCTTCGGTTATTTCTTGATTAGCAGGATTATTATTCTTTTTTTCTTTTTTATTTTTTCTGGAAGGTTTTTTCTTTTTCTTTCCCATTGAAATATGCTCCTGTGAATTGGACCGGGTTATAAAAATTTAACCTTAAACTGTCTCATTCACCAATAACCATCATAGTTTTATGTCAAAAACAGGACCGCAGTATTAATAAATTAAGGAATAAGAATCATCCATCGATTTAAAGATAAAATTATACCATGGGTTCACCTAAATTAACCTATTATCTGGAATTATTCAGTAATACTTTCAACAAGTTAATGATATAAAATTATGATGGTTAAAAATGAAGTCCACACCATCATAACTTCAAAAACCTAAATTACACTTCAATTAAAAAAATCACAGATCAATACTTTTTATCATTTAATCCCCATTAGGCGAATTATTATGAGTAAAAAAGTCACAGCAATCAGATACTGCCAGTGGTGCGGTGATCCCTTCGAGGTTCGATCACCCAATCAGAAGTACTGCCCACAAGATAAGAAGAACTGCAGCAGAGAAGCTAAGCGTGAAAGCTGGCGTAAAGCATCCCATAAGTACCGAGACAGGTATAAGAATGTTTTAACCATTTCCCAGGTTTACAAGCTGGGATCTGGATGGTTAAGCAGCAGCGCTAAAAATGATTTTAATGAGGAGTACCTGGCCATCCAGAAAGAGAAAAAACGTTTGAAGATAAACGGCATACTGGCCGGGACCTGTTTATGGGGGCAGATGACCTGGCAATTTTCCATTAGGAACATCTTTAACCGGACCAGCATAACCATTGAAGGATTATGGCCACTTTTAATTATTTTAGTGGTGTTTCTGGCGTCTATTTTAATTTTAGGTAACTACCACAAATAAAAAGTAATACATTTCCCTTCTCTTTTACATAAAAATATGATGGTTACTTTTGAAGGTAGGTTGATTGAATACAACCTACCTAACGCCTCCAATATATTAGCCCTATAAGAAAATAGTTGACCCTTATAATGAAAATAGGCAATTTAATTGAATTTTAAGAATAAATTCAAAATAATAAGGGAATAAACTTAAACTGAGGAATATATGAAAGGCAATGTTATGGTTTTTTTAAATTGAATCGAAATGGTGATTATTATTCGTTCAAATTTTAAAGGAGATACCGTTTATATGATTTCAAGTCATTTCTGGAAAGAATCGGATTGATTGGAATTGTAATTGGATTTGAAGTCTTAGGATCGATGATTTTTTATCTATGCCTGCCATTTATCCAAAATGCAGATATTGTCTCAGTTATAGGGAGTATTTCATGCATATTCCTGACTTTGGGCTTAATTGCTTATTTCCTGAGGAAAGGGTAAACTTAAAAGGGATGATCTAAAGAAGAGTGTACTTGGACAGATCAAGCCACTACTTTAGACAACCAAATCCAGTACTTAAGGAAAAATCAATCCAGTAATATTGTACAAATCAACTTAGTACTTTATGAACAATGAATTTTAGTACCTGGACAGATCAATTCCCGGATAAAGTCAAATGTAAAAAAAGTTAAATTATATATACGATAGCCGACCATCACTGTATATTGCAGGGGTACCCAAGCGGTCAACGGGGATAGGTTCAGGGCCTATTGGTGTAGGCCTTCAAGGGTTCGAATCCCTTCCCCTGCACTCCTTTTATAAAATATTACTTCCTACCATTACTAAACTTTAAATAATAGCTTAACAAATCATGTACTACCCTGTTTGTTTTGGAATATAAATATGGATTTAGGAACCTATAATCTGGGTTTAATTCATTTCAGGGCATTCTAGAGGGCCCGTAGCTTAGTCTGGCAGAGCGCTTGGCTCTTAACCAAGGTGTCGCGGGTTCAATCCCCGTCGGGCCCGCTCAATCATTTACAGAGATTCCTTCGCAGTAATTACAGTATGATTCAATTTATTATAATTACAGATATGGTTCTTTTATTGAGTACGTTGCAGGGGTACCCAAGCGGTCAACGGGGGTGGACTCAAGATCCTCTGGCGCAGGCCTTCAAGGGTTCGAATCCCTTCCCCTGCACTCCTTTTATATTATATTCTTTACCTAGAATCCTATTTTAGATGATTATCATGCATTAAAATAACTGTGCCATCCTATAATCTACACTAACTTCTAAAGTACATCTCCAGAATAATTACTGACTGAATCCCTAAAAAGTGTCTCCTATCTAAAATAATCATTAATTCTGATATGAATTCGTTCAGCAGGACACCCATTATAAGTGTAAAAATACCAATAACATCACATTTCAATATGAAATATAATACACAAAAGGAATAAGACTGGTATCTTCAATTCATTAACGTATTATGTTCTTAAGAGCAATCTATTTAATATTAACATGTCTTCAATTGCCAAACTTTAAATAATAGTTTGATAAACCATTTACTACCCTGTTTTTGTGTTGAGTATTATGAAAGAATGTGGAAGCCCACAACTTAAATTCACTCATTTCAGGCATTTTAAGGGCCCGTAGCTCAGTCTGGGAGAGCGCCTGGCTTTTAACCAGGTGGCCGCGGGTTCAACTCCCGTCGGGCCCGTTTTAATTATTTAGTACCTCTTATTTTTTTTATAATCTGTAATTTTAACCATTTTATTCTCAATTTCATTTTCAACTGGATTCAAAGTAACATTATTCATTTTAACAGTCCATATTCATTTTAAGATATGGTGGGATACCGGAATTCAAAGCATTCCACTCGTATCTAACACACAAGACCATCTAACACGTACCCCACAAACATTAAACATATTATCATTATAAACTGGTTTTCCAAGACCCTGCTAAGTTATTCCTGCATCCAGTAGAATGTGAGTTTTAAGAATATTTAAATATTCATTTTACATAATACTGAGTGATATTAGATTAGGGAGGGGATTTGAGAATGAATAAAAAAATAATAGCATTAATAATTTTAGTTGCCGTGATTGTTGGGGGATATGCCAGTTACTATGCTTACGCCAGTATGACACTGCTTCCAGCAGATTTAAAAGTATTAAAAGAGGAGCTTAACGCCACATCAAGCCCAGGAATTCCTGAATCGGAGATAACACAGATAGAAAACTCAGCAAACATGGTGGAAAGTTATAATGCCTTATCCATGGTTTCACAAAATGAAAGAAATAATATCGCCGAACAGATGAGCGGTGATAATGGAAACTACACTAAAATGATGAATGAATTTAAAAACAATTTCACCATGAACCACGACATAGCAATGAGATATGACGTGCTGTTAAAGGGAGATGTAGCCCAGGAAATAAGGTTAACCTATACTAACGAAACCTTAACCCTGATTGACCAGATCAAAAGTAACATAGATAAACAGGCCGCAGATATTAAAAACGGCGATAGTACAGCTTATGCCAATGATCTCCGTGAATTCGCAAAGTTAGCCAGACAAATCAATACCAACGAAGCACAAGCCCATACTCACCTGCAGAACATTGTAAACAAACTCGGTGGATAAAAAAATAAATCCACCCAAAATATTTCATAATCTGTTTTATTAAATTAATAGAACTAGGGGGCCCCATAACCAGGTGTGGTTAAAGCAACGCACCTCCCCTGATCATACTGTTTTATATTCTACTTATTTTAGAATCAAATAGAGAATTCTACTTATTTTAAAAATAAATACAAAAGGATATATTGATTATACTAATGGGCACTGATAATATGGTGGATAAGGATAAGTACGTGGTAGATCTCAAGGAAAAAGATTTATCAATTGAAAAAATTGGTGGTAAAGCACTTAATCTAGCTAAAATGTCAGCAGCCGGGTTTAACATTCCCCCAGCATTTACAGTTTCAGTAGATGCCTATGATTTTTTTATTAAAAAAGAATTAGAAGCTAAAATATCTGAAATACTTAGGATTATTGATTTTACCCATGAAGATTCAATTTCTCAGGGTTGTTCTGCCATTCGAAGCATGATAAAATCCCAGGAATTACCACAGGATCTGTTTTTAGAAATTACCCGAAAAATATCTGATCTTCCTGACGGATACTACGCGGTAAGATCATCAGCAGTTGCTGAAGACCTGGCAGATGCCAGTTTTGCAGGGCAACTGGATAGTTTCCTGAATATAAAGAAGGACGATATTTTAGAAAACATCATCCAATGCTGGGCATCTTACTGGACTGACCGTGCCGTGAAGTACAGGCATGATTCTTCCATTGGGCATTTAGACACTGAATTATCATCAGCAGGATTAGCAGTACTGGTTCAGAAAATGGTCAACGCCGATATCAGTGGAGTTACCTTCACTGCCAATCCAGTTAATGGAACAGACCAGGTGGTTATTGAGTCCAGCTGGGGCCTGGGTGAAGCCATTGCCTCAGGAATAGTCACCCCAGATATTTTCGTCCTGGGAAGAGATGGGAAAATCCTGGAAAAGAATATTAAAACCAAAAATAAAGGATATTTCCTGGCCAACGGCCAGAACACTTTAATTACCATAGATGAAGAGGACAGGGAAAAAACAAGTCTCAATGATGATGTTCTTAAAATGTTACTCCAGATTGGAGTAGAACTTGAAGATTTTTTCGGTGTTAGTCAGGATATTGAATGGGCCATAGAATATAGAAAGGATGAGTCTGATCAAGATGTAGATAAGTATAAAATGTTGAATAATCCCGAAAAAACCTCTTTAAAGATTTACATCCTCCAATCAAGACCAGTAACCACCCTCAACGAGGATAAAGATGATATTCTATGGACCCGGGCTTACGGGGATGAGTACTGGGCTGATGCAACCACTCCACTCTTTTACGATGTTATGGGTAAAATGCTCACTGATTACGTGAACCATGAAGGTGCCCGGATAATGGGATATAAAGAGATAACCGACACTGAACTTTTAAAACTGCATAAATCAAGGGTTTATTTCAACAGCTGGGTTTTGGAGAAGGCTTTTTCCTATTACCCTAAATTTGCACGATCCAAAGAGTTGTTGAATTATTATCCATTGGAAGATCAAAAACGAATATCCGAGTATCCTTCCCTAATGCATAAAGCATTAATATCACAAGTTTTAGTGGCTATTCGAGACCCGGACGGGATGATGCACCGGACAGATAAGGCATACCGAAAATGGGCCCAGGGATTCATGGAAAAATGTGAAGACTTCGATAAAACTGATCTGGACACGTTATGTGATGAGGAACTCCTAGAACTCTATGATGATATTGAAAACTCCGGAATCAAACATTACCAGCTGATAAGGTATGGTATGGTATCCCATTCCATAGCCACCAACCTCATGATCAAGAACTGGCTGGTGAAATGGCTGGATGATGAGGATGGCTCCCTCTACGCTGGTTTGATCTCAGGTTTGGATGATAACAAAACCGTGGAAATGAATATAAAATTCTCTGATCTAGCCATAACTTCAAGAGAAGACCCTGCATTGCTGGGTAAAATGAATGCAATCGAGGATATGAGTCTTCTGGATGAATCAAAGATTGATGAAATGATATCATCCAATCCTGATTTTAAAAGACAGTTCGATCAGTTTATTGCAGATTACGGGCACAGGTCCAATACCCGTGAAATACTGTACCCTCGTTGGAGAGAAGATAAAGCTTACGTGCTGGAAGTTATTAAGTTACTGTCTTCTTCAGATCTGGATTTAAGAAAGAATGAATCAGAAAGCCGTGCCAACCGGTTTAAAACCGAAAAGGAAGTTTCAAGTAGGATAAAAAAATTAAGAGGCGGATTCTTCAAAGAGAAAACATTCAAAGTGGTGCTTAATTTAGCCCAAACCTATCTAACCTTCAGGGAAAATCAAAGATTCTACTTGGACCACCTGCTTTTCCGTCAGAGACTGATGTTACGTGATATGGGAAGGAGATTAGCTGAGAAACAAATCATTGATGATGTGGATGATGTTTTCTTCCTTTATGAAAAGGAGTTATTCTCATTCTTTGATACCAGTGATTTACAAAAAACAGAGCTAAATGGGAATACCCTTTCTGAAAATATTCTCTCCTTGCAGGAGGAGATTCTAAAGAGGAAGAAAGAGTTTTACAGATACAAATCATCACTTCCACCTAAATTCCTTAAAAATGGGATTGAATTTGATGATACTGTGACTGAATACGACCAGAATGCAATTTATGGTGCAGCAGCCAGTCCTGGAATATTCACAGGTAAAGCAAGAGTTGTGGAATCCATTGAAGAATTATCACAGATGGAAGATGATGAAATCCTAATTACCAGTAACACCGATCCAGCCTGGACCGCAGTATTCTCAAAGGTGGGTGGTCTTATCACCGAAACCGGAGGAATACTATCCCATGGAGCAGTTATTTCCAGAGAATACAGGATTCCAGCCGTGACTGCAGTTAAAGGAGCTACCACTCTATTTAAAACCGGTGAAAAACTGGTGGTTGATGGTAATGAAGGTGTTGTTTATAAAAAAGAATAACATTAAATCAGGGAATACTTACAAAAAAATGTGAATATTTACAAAAAATTTATTGGTTTAGAAAAATTATTTGGTTTAGGAAAAAAACGGGTCGGTGATTTGTAATGGATTTTGATCTGGAAAGTCTGAAAAAACATGACGAATGGAATGAAAGCTATTATTTTAATTTTCATGATAAAAATAACGATTTGACCGCTTTTATGCGTATAGGGAACAAGGTCAATAAAAATGAAAAATCAATGTTCTTCTTTATAATGTCTCCCCAGCAGATAGCTGGTATTAAATTAGAAACACCCTGTGATGATAATCCACTTGAAATTGCCGGCTTGGATTACCAGGAACTTGAATCCGGTAAATGGAGACTTAAATATAATGGTTCCATTTTTGACCCAAGAGGAGAAGTTCCCCAGGAATTCAAGGTTAAGATGGATGTAACCTGGGAAGCTTTAAACCCGGTTATGGATTATGTGGATTGTGTTGATGAAAAACAGACAGAAATGTCATCTAATGTAGCCTCAGAACATTATGAACAGTTTGGAAAGGCAATGGGAAAAGTCGAAGTTGATGGAGAGGTATTTGAAATTGAAGCACTGGGTGAAAGAGACCTGAGCCGTGGGGTAAGGGAATGGGGATCTCCCAAGATGTGGATGTGGATAAACTCCGAGTTTTCACGTGATGCGGCTTTTAACATAACCAAACTCTCAGTTGATGAAGGAGATATAGATGCAGGATACTTTTACACCGGTTCAGCTAACCAGCCACTGACAAAATCAGACATAGATCTGAAATTTGATAATGGAATCCCATCCACGTTTAAAATGAACCTGTTTGACAAAAATGGTTCCCAGTATTCAGTTGATGGTGAGGTTATCCGATTTGGAATGGTTCCAGTTGATGAGAAGATGATTCTCATAGAAACTATTTCCAAATACGACTGGGATGGTAAGGAAGGTTACGGTGTGGCCGAATTTTTAGTGGGCAAACCATAAGTTGATTAATATAACCATTTTGTTGATGGATAAGGGTGGGATTTCCACCCAGTAATGTTCTTTTTAAACAGGCATGCAGTTATTTTAAATCAAAAGTAGATTTTGTTCTAAAACAAGCAGAAAATATTCTAAAACAATTAAGAGCTAAATCAATTCTAAACTTATGAATATTCTAACCCCTAAGATTAAGTGAACTAGTTTTAAATTAACCAATAGTTTGCCCCTAATCCATTGGGCCGACGTAAGTTGCGAAGAATCCATCCGTATCTGCATACACTGGTTTGAATCCCTGTTTTTCAGAGTTTTTCATGGTTTTTTTGAGGAAATCCCTCCCCCAAGCAGTTATGGATTCTGAACATTTCAAGCTATACCACCTGAATGTACTGTGATTGTACAGTCCATAGAATGTGTTGGCCAGTCGTTTCAGGGCTTCCTGCTGATTGTTCAGGACACTGAGCTGATGATCATCACGGGATTCTTTCATTTGAGACTTGATTTTTATCCGATCCTGGAGTATCTGGCCAATGGCTGATGGAATAAAACCCACTGGTTCTTTAAGGAATTTATGACCGTACTCCGGTGATATATGGCAGTTTTCCCCACTGGTGAGGCTGTCCGGGGAAATGTTCTTGGAGATTATTATACTGGGGTACAGGCTTCTAAAATCAAAGTAAACAATATTCTCGTGCAAACCACTCACTGGTTCTTTGACATAGCCACCCACCACATGTTTACCTTCCCGCTGGATTAATTCATCAGGAGATGGTTTATTTGGCACTAAGTATCCCTGTTCAAATGATTTTCTTATTAAGTACCACTCAACAAGTCGTCCTGATGCCATACGGGCTGCATCAAACAATGGTTGGCCCACAATACGGGTTAATTCAGTGTTGAGAGGTAGCATCCTCTCTCCTATCCTGGTAACTGCCACTGCATCGTGCAGGGAGTAATGGAATAGTGTTTCCAGTCTCCTGCCCCCTTCATCCCAGTAAAGGTAGATCTTATCTCCGGGGATGTCCAGTTTCTCCTCCCCAAATAGTTCCAGGTAAACGTGCTCCAGGGTGTGACGGGCCAGATGCATATAACGACGAATATTAGAGTAAAGGTCAATGTGAACCCTGCCCCTGATCATGGCAGAGCTGCTGAAACCTATTCTGGTGAACTTGGGTGAGGATCCGTCTATTCCCAGCTTGAGAGGCACCCCCAGTTTAGCTGCCCTGTCACGAATATAGGGAAAGTCGAATGAGTCTGAATTGTATCCCAGGATGATATCCGGGTTTTCTGATTGCACAGTTTCCACGAATTTCTCCAGTAATTCTTTTTCATGAGATACTACTTCCACAAAGTCCAGGAGCAAACCATTGGGGTCGGAGGAATCAGGAGTATTTTTGGTGGATAAAACTTTCCTGAAGCCATGGTTACTGGAGAAACTAATCATGATAATGGGATCCAGGTCTGGTTGGGGCATGCCCCGGGGGTTGTAGACTTCAATATCAAAACTCAAAACAGTGAATTCTGGTAAACTGGACTCCAGAGGGGTGGGAGATTTTTCCACCTGGAAGATGCAGGGTTTTTGTATGGAACTACCCTCTGGACTTCCTGTTTGTGGTTCCTGTGACCTCCGTGATCCCCGTACTCCCCGTGAAGATCTGGGGGAATTTAAGATATTACCCTGCACTTCCACCACCTTCAGAGGAAATAATCCTTTATCTATAAGGTATCTGCGGTAAAATGGAATATTATGCTCCCTGATTTCCTTCACAGACTTCAAATTCAATATTTTATCCCTTAGTTTAGGAATATCCTGAGGATGTTTGAAGGTCACCTTCAGGACCTCTTTCAATTCCCCCATATCATTTTTAATAACTTTTTCCACTGATAGAAGTTTTAATTCACTTAACTGGCGAGTGCAGTCATCCAGGCGAGAATGATCAGAAGGAATGACATAGATGTAAGGTCTGAAGCTCTTATCCATGACTATGATGTGTCCTTCTTCATTATCTCCAACCAGCTTTCCGAACAGCCTTATAACTGGTTCATGATTCCGGGTGATGTAATCAATGTCCAGGAGAACGAATTTTTTGGTTATCATAGAGCTTCACATTCTATCGTAGAGCTTACTTTTCATGGGATCCACTAACAACTTGGTGAATTTACTATTGATAGATGAATGTCAAGGCAGTTGAGGTAGAGGGAGTGGGAAGTAATGCCTACTTATCACACCTTTAAAATTTCCGGATAAAAAAAATAAGGATTTGGAAGGGAGTATCTTTAAAAAACTGGGACTAGTGAAACTGGGACTATTGAAACTCGGACTATTGAAACTCGGACTATTGAAACTCGGACTATTGAAACTCGGACTATTGAAAAAGCAATGCAAACTGTGACTAGTTTAAACTGCAACTGCAGTAAACTAGGATCAGTTTAAAACTGCAACTGGTTTATGCTCTGGATAGTGGAGCATAAAAAAGTAACAGTCCCTTTTTCTTTTTCAGTATCCCTGATAAGTTTTAGAGCAGTTTGTCTCCAGAGTTCCTCAGGATTTTCATCTTCAACACTGGCAGAGCTTATACTTTCCCCATCCTCCCATTGGAGTTGATCCGGTGGGGATATATCTTTAAGCCATAAATCAACTTGAGCTTCTTCTCTGGATAAGTTTTCAGGCCAGGATTCATCAATTAAAATTCTGAATCCATCTTCTTCATGAGGGAGTTCGTATATTCCTTTTATTCTTAACATACAGATCACTTAAACTGATTTAATTTATCATGATAAAACATGATAATCAATTTAACATTATTAATCATTACATATAAAATTAACTGCAATCTCACCACAAAACCAGCAAGAAATGGATCCCAAAAAAACGGATCCCAAGTAAAGATGTAAGTAATGTTTTCACAATGATCCTGTGAGTTTTTCCGGATCAGCAACCCCTGGAGAATCTTAAATAAAATTAAAAACTCATCCTCTTAAAAAAACCTGTACTTAAAAACGAATCCTATCCTCATTTTTTGGTATTCCCTTTTCTACCTTAACCCAATGTTTATCCTGGCATAATTCATATTCAGCAAAACAACAGGGAATACCCCGGGCATTGTTTGCATCAGGACCATCCATGAGCTGGAAATGAAGGTGAGGGGCTGTTGAGTTACCGGAATGACCCACATTCCCGATGAGAGTACCTGATTCGATTGTATCACCGTTTTTTACTTTTACTGAACCGGTTTTCATATGCCCGAGAAATGCCCACACCCCATCCCATACTCGGTCACCTTGAATTATAACGAAATTACCAGCAATATCCTGGATGTTATGTTTGTGGGGATCGAAAACCCAGGCATTCCGTAAGGCCACTGAAATATCACGGAGTGGCTGTACAGGGTCGCGTTCAGGGTATTCGTCAAGGGCTTCAACTACCATGCCAGAAATAGGTGCGTAGATAGGTTTTCCATAGGAGTAACAGTCCTTCAAATGCACCCTACCTAAAACATGATCTAAAGTGCTTTTCCTGTGGAATTTAACATGTTTTTGGGTCCAGTCAACCTGCATGAGGTCATAGGCATAGGTTGTTGCAAAAGAATGAGTACCATGACTGGGAATTTTAGTGCCAGGACTATTTAAGACCATCCACTCCCCTTTAACAGGGGATTTTATGGGTACTGGTTCCAGATTATTCATATCTTCTCTTTTTTTTATTTTGTGCTAGAATTATATGAATTCTGATTTTTAAACTTAACCACACTGTTAATTCAACAATTCTTTATTCAACAATTCACTAAATTTAAAATCAAAAAAATACAAAAACTCGATAAAAAAAAGAAATATTCAGGGGATTGATTCCTGTAACCCTATTTCCCATGGATTAAACTATGGATTTAAGAGATATACTGTGTAGTTAAGGTAACTGGCTATTGTCACCCAGATTATGTAGGGTACGAGCAGTATGCCTGCCCATTTTGATATTCGGTAGAATACAATAATGTTAGCCAGTATTGCTATCCACAACATTACTACCAGTACCACTCCACCTCCAAGGGAATGGAGTCCAAAGAATACCACCGACCATAAGGCATTTATAGCCAGTTGAACTAAAAATACAGCTACTGCCACCTTTGCAGGTTTGGTTTCCAGCCCTTTCCTCCACACCAGGAACAAAGCCAGTGCCATTAAGATGTAAAGAGTAGTCCAAACCACAGGGAACACCCAACTTGGTGGTGCCCAGTCAGGCCTAACTAGAGTCGCATACCAGGTTGGTATTTGCGAAAAGGTAGCCAAACTGCCTATGGCTGCAAAAATAATCACAATTAAAAAGGATCCTGCCAGCTTTAAAATATCATTCTTAGTAGAACTTTCCATTCTTTTTCAACCCCCCTTTATTATAAGTTGTTTTTTATGAATAAATAATATTTTGTGGAAACATTCTCAGGGTTTAAGATGCAATGTCCAAAAGCGGAAGTTTTCATTCAATGTTTTCCATCTCCCACTCGCATGCATTTTATCACCCCGGGTGAACCCGGGGCTGGAAAGGTAATCATTTGAGACACACCAAACTAATAATCACCATGAAATTAAGCCATGTGAAAATAATATAACTATATTTGAGAGTAATTCCAAGAGATCAGTTGTTATGAAAAGATTTTTAAAGTATTCATATTATAGTTTATTAAACCTAGATATATTTTGGAGGATGAAAGGTGCCTAAAAGTATTAAGGACATTTTAATCGAAATGAAGAATATGTCCGAATTAATGGTTGACTTAGCTTATTCTGCACTGCTTTTTAACAGTAAAGACGCGGCAGAGGAAGTTATAAAACTAGAAAACAAAGTTAACAGACTTAACTATCAGATCAAAAAGGAGTCACTCCTGGCTGCAAGGACAGTGGAGGATGCAGAAAAATTAACCGCTCTTCTTGAAGTGGGGGAAGCTGCAGAAACCATCGCAGACTCAGCAAAAGACATAGCAGACCTTGTCCTAAAAGACATGAAACCACACCCAGTATTTAAAATGGTTATGGAAGAGTCTGATGAAGTTATAATGAGGGTTAAAATTGCTGAAGGTTCAGAATTAATTGATAAATCTTTAGGTGAGCTTTTACTTGCTACCAGAACTGGTATGACTGTTATTGCCATAAGGAGGCAGGAATCCTGGATTTATGGTCCAGATAGGAACACCATGATCTCAGCAGGAGATTCATTAATAGCAAAGGGGAATGAAACCGGCGGATCTCTACTTATACAACTTGCAAATGGGGAAACCAAACTAGAAGATCTGGAATACGAAGATTATACAGAAGAATAAAACTAAAAATCTACCCCTGTTACCATTTCAAACTTATTATCCTAAATTAATAACTTACTTTTTTTTAACTTAATTTATTTCTTTAAAGACAATTTTAATGCATATTATCACTTTAAATTAATTAAAGGTTATTTAATCTGCTTATTTGATTTTACCATAATTTTGAGACATATCTGAGAAATTTCTAAACTAAGGATGTAAACTTAGAAAAATACTCATTTTTTTGAATATTTTTGGTAATCTACCCAAACGTTTATAAGTAAATATGAGTATAACTTAATCTGGAATTTGAAAGGTGTTGGAAAAAATGGATGATGTAGATTTAGCTATACTCCGTTCTTTAATTAAAAATTCAAGAATTACCATATCTCAAATGTCAAAAGAGATTGATATTCCAGATGCAACCATATCTAACAGGCTCAAAAAATTGGAAACTGACGTTATAAAACGTTACACTCTGATACCAGACTGGCAGAAAGTTGGCCTGGAAATAACCTCCATAATCATCATTCAGACCGAGTCTGAAAGGCATGAATTAGTTAAAGAGGAACTTTCAAGGCTTGAAAAGGTATCAGAAGTTTACAGTGTATCTGGAGAATATGATATCCTGATAAAAGTCTGGGTTAAAAGCATTGAAGACTTAAATCAATTGATAAATTCAAAAATCCGTTCAATTGACGGTGTTGAAGACTTGACAGAAATGATAGTAATGGAAAGAGTTAAAGAAGATATTCCAACGCTTTAAATGATAGAAATGTCGGGAAATAATATTAATATTGGTAGAACCATCGATATTGAACGTTTACATGGCTCATTCAAGGTATGGTCAGCCCGTACTTTATTCATTGGGTGGTTAGGTGAAATGGACGGAGAAACTACTGAAGAGGATTGGCGAATACACCCACATCATTCTGGATTGGATGGTAAACTTAGCAGTCCTAGTTTCAAAAAGGTCTCTGAAAATTCTAAAAATACCATTCATCATTAGTGGTAAGGTCAATAACTTTTTCCGTGATGTTTCACGGGTGTTAGGGGAAACATTCACTGCTCTTTTTATATGTGCCATTGGTGATCTCATTGCAGGTATACTTTTAAGTGGTATGACCGGTACCCTGGAAATGTTACCAGGCCTTCTTGTGCTAATTCCAGGTGCAATTGGGATGAGGGGAAACATATTCGGTGCACTGGGGTCACGGTTAGGTTCCAACCTCCATATTGGTACTTTAACCCCCGAACTGAAAAGGTCACCGATCCTAAACCAGAACATTGCCTCTGCCATGATTTTAACCATTATAATGTCGATTTTCCTGGCATTTACAGCTAAAGCATTCTGTATGCTACTTGGATTTAATAGTATCAGTCTTGCAGAATTCACAGTTATCTCGGTTCTGGGTGGAATATTTTCAGGGGCACTGCTTCTACCAGCCACCATTCTTATTTCCATTAAAAGTTATGAAAATGGATGGGATCCGGATAACGTAACCACACCATTAATTGCAGCTTCAGGGGATCTATTTACCATTCCTTCCATTTTACTGGCGGTTTACATACTCCTGGCCATAAGAAATGGGTATGTGGAAACAGTTCTCTTTATACTGTTTATCATAATTGGAATCATGGGCTTTGTCTATGGAATAAAAAGGGGAACACACATGAAGAAGATAATTATTCACAGCACACCCGCCCTGTTTTTATCCTCAATCTTTGGAACCACTGCTGGTACCATTTTGAATGGTAGTTTCTCCACCATTTTAAGCAACCCCAGTATCCTGGCACTGGTACCACTGTTTTCTGGAGAAAGTGGGGACCTGGTGAGTATACTGGGGGCCAGGTTATCCTCAGGACTGCACATTGGTTCCATAGAGTCTTCCTTAAGACCTTCCGGGGATGCCTTGAGGAATTTTGCCA
Organism: Methanobacterium formicicum DSM 3637; assembly: GCF_000302455.1. Classification (NCBI taxonomy): domain Archaea; kingdom Methanobacteriati; phylum Methanobacteriota; class Methanobacteria; order Methanobacteriales; family Methanobacteriaceae; genus Methanobacterium; species Methanobacterium formicicum. The sequence goes on along the minus strand of NZ_AMPO01000008.1, from coordinate 24,178 downwards.
TAATCATAATTCTGGCTGTGATCATCTACCCCCTAATTGGTGTTTTAGCTTACCTGGGTTCATTCATTACCGGTTCTGAATCCATTGCCCTGGGTAAGATGATATTCATCAGCACCTCAGCAGGGTTAATGCTAACACCATTCATGCTACTAATTGCATTCTACCTTAACGCCATATCCTACCGGAGAGGGCTTGACCCTGATAACATAGTCATACCATTATCCACCAGTTTAACTGACCCTGTGGCCAACACCTTCCTGGTGATGATGGTTATATTCACACTGGGCATCACCTTATGACCCTGTGAAAAATACAATTTCTCCAATTAAAAAATACTCACTTAATATCACTTGAAAAAAATACTCACTTAAGCCCCTGAAAAAAATATTCAATTATCCACTAATCAATTAACCCCCTAAAAAAAATACTCACTTATCCACTAATCATTTAATCCTCTGAAAAAATATTCGCTTTATCCAATACAGGGTTCTGGTTTTCATTATCAAATAATAAAAATAAAAATAAAAAAAAGGTTTGGTGTCTAGTTGGGGGTAAACCCAATCAGACTAGGTCGAAGCGGTCCAGGTTCATGACCTTGTCCCAGGCCATTACAAAGTCTTTGAGGAATTTATCCTGGGCATCAGCAGATGCGTAAACTTCGGCTACTGCCCGGAGTTCGGAGTTTGATCCGAAAATTAGGTCCACACGGGTAGCAGTCCATTTGGATTTGCCTGTTTCTCTGTCACTTCCTTCAAACACGTTTTCATCTTCAGTTGCCTTCCATTCGGTTTGCATGTCCAGCAGGTTCCTGAAGAAGTCATTGTTAAGTGCTCCTGGTGTCTGGGTGAAGACTCCGTGGGGTGACCCTTTGAAGTTGGCGTCCAGGACTCTTAAACCTCCAATTAAGACGGTCATCTCCGGGATGGTTAGGTTTAAAAGTTGGGCCTTGTCCACCAGTAACTCCTCTGCTTTTTCTTCAGTTTGCATCATCTGGTAGTTCCTGAAACCATCGGCAACAGGTTCAAGAACAGCAAATGAGTCCACATCAGTCTGTTCCTCCAGGGCGTCCATTCTTCCTGGCGTGAAGGGCACAGTTACCTCGTAACCTGCATTTCTGGCTGCCTGTTCAACACCAGCACAACCGGCCAGTACAATGAGGTCAGCCAGTGATATTTTCTTGTTACCGGACTGTGACTGGTTGAACTTGCTCTGGATGCCTTCCAGGGTTTTGAGCACTTTCTCCAGCTGGTCTGGCTGGTTGACTTCCCAGTCCTTCTGGGGTGCCAGGCGGATGTGGGCACCGTTGGCACCTCCACGCTTGTCTGAACCACGGAATGTGGATGCAGATGCCCAGGCAGTGTAGACCATCTCTTGGATGGAAAGATCTGAAGCCAGTATTTTCTCCTTGAGGTTCTGGATGTCCTCTTCACTTACCAGTTCGTGGTCCACTGGGGGTATGGGGTCCTGCCAGATTAGGTCCTCGTCTGGTACTTCCGGGCCGAGGTAACGGGTTTTTGGGCCCATGTCACGGTGGGTTAGCTTGAACCAGGCCCGGGCAAATGCATGGGCCAGTTCATCCGGGTTCTCATAGAAGCGTCTTGATATCTTCTCGTATTCCGGGTCAAAACGTAACGAGAGATCCGTGGTTAGCATACCCGGGGTGCGGCGTTTTTCTGGGTCGTGGGGATCGGGTACTGTGTCTTTACCAGCACCATCTTTGGGTTTCCACTGGTAGGCACCTGCTGGGCTCTTTTCAAGTTCCCATTCAAATTCAAAGAGGATCCGGAAGAAGTTGTTGTCCCAGGCAGTGGGTGTGTTGGTCCAGATAACTTCCGGGCCTCCAGTGATGGTGTCGTTTCCTTTCCCGGTTTTGTAGCTGCTCTTCCAGCCCAGGCCCTGTTCCTCGATTGGTGCAGCTTCCGGTTCTGGTCCCACATACTTGGGGTCCCCTGCACCGTGGGTTTTACCGAAGGCATGGCCACCAGCAATGAGGGCCACTGTTTCCTCGTCGTTCATGGCCATACGGGCAAAACTCTCCCTGATATCATCTGCTGCGGCAATGGGGTCTGGTTTACCATCGGGTCCTTCCGGGTTTACGTAGATTAAACCCATTTCAATGGCGGCCAGTGGTTTGTCCAGGTCACTGCCCTTTTCGTGGCGTTCTCCTCCCAGCCATTCTTTCTCTGAACCCCAGTAGATGTCCTTTTCCGGTTCCCAGATGTCTTCTCTTCCTCCACCGAAGCCGAAGATTTCAAAGCCCATTGATTCCAGGGCCACGTTTCCAGCCAGGATCATCAGATCGGCCCAGGAAATTTTCTGGCCGTATTTTTGTTTGATGGGCCACAGCAGCCTGCGGGCCTTGTCCAGGTTGGTGTTGTCGGGCCAGCTACTTAGTGGTGCTAAGCGCTGGTTACCATGACCTCCACCTCCACGGCCGTCTCCCACCCGGTAGGTTCCGGCGCTGTGCCAGGCCATACGGATGAAAAGGGGTCCGTAGTGGCCAAAGTCTGCTGGCCACCATTTTTGTGAATCAGTCATGAGCTCATGGAGGTCCTTCTTCACTGCACCCAAATCGAGACTCTCAAATTCACGAGCGTAGTTGTAACTTTCATCCATTGGATTGGATTTTTCTGAATGCTGGCGTAAGATATCGAGATTTAACCTATTTGGCCACCATTCAAGGTTTGTAGTACCACCACTAGCAGTTATTTTGCCTTTTTTATTCATAATTTCACTCTCTTATTTTCACGTTTTAATTCAGGTAAGAATGTAGAATTTCGTGTTTTTCCAGAGCTTCCTTACTAATACTTCACAACCTTTTTTTGGAGAAAATATCAGTTTTTTAATATTTTCTAACATTTATTTTATTAGTTCCAGGTTTTTATTAAAAATTTTTATTTGATGGTTCTGCTTTTTTACTGAATTTCTACAACCTGAATTTTTACATTATCTGAAATTCCACATTATAGAACTCAGTACTATTTAAGATTTTATACTATATAGAACTTAGTACTATTTAGAATTTTAGGGTGGAGGTGATCTAGAAAAGTAGTGATAAAAAAATAAGAAAATGAGGAGGTAAGGTCACCTGGAATCTTCTGGATGTTTTAATTTGTTCCAAGATTCTCATTTTCAGTAAAATACCTTGAGTTTCTACCCAATGAGTTTTTATGTTTTTATAAGAACACTAAAAACCACAACCACTGCTCTTTGCTGCCTTTTTATAATATGTAACTAAGTAACTTCATTATCACTGCAAATGAAATTAAACCGATAAAAAAATATTTCTTAAATTTTTCATTGGTTCTTAAATCAATTTTGATTATTTTTTCCAATTTATCCGGAAATAAAAAAATTGTTTCAAATATCAATCCTACTAGGAAACCTTTATTCATTGCATCCGCAGTGATGACATTGCCACTGAAGAAGGATAAAATGATCATGGTTCCAATTGAGGTAGCAAGCCCAATTGCAAAAGAATATATAAAAATTATATTACTCAAAGGTGAGTTTCCCTTACTGGTCTTTTTAGAAATATTTATGGCATTTTTAAAGACTGTTGACCTTAATTGAATTACGATAGCAGGATAAAGGAACCATAAACAGATTAAGGCAAAGATCATTATGCGCATGTAGTTGATTTCTTCCATAATTATCACTAATTTTCAGTTTTAGATGGTTGATTTAATATTAATCTTCACAATACGGGATTTTTTAATTAAAATGGGCATTAAAATTATTTAACCATTTGCATTTCTAAAAAGGTAAAAAATAAACAATTCCCGTGATTCAGCAAGTTCCATAGAGTTACTGGTCACTTTTTTATTTCCCCTAATTTTGAGTAACATTTAATTTTGTGTATATAAAAATAAATAATTACATATAAATAAATATATATAAAAATATATAAAAATAGCATAGAATTATATACAGAAATATATAAGATCTTATTTAACTCGACTGGGTAAAGGTGAATCTACCATGAATTCTGAAGATATGTTAAATTATGTCTTTGCAAAGTTAGCTGAGGCAGAAAAGTTATCACAGGATAATACCCAGGCAGGAAATGTTCCTTTTGAACATAGAAAAACATATTATCAGGTTAAAAAGCACATTGATGAGTTTTTAAATGGTAATGTTGAAAATAGATTTCTTATTATGCCCGGATTAAGGGGTGTTGGGAAGACAACGATTTTATTCCAGATTTATGAATATTTGAGAAAAGAAAAAGGCGTAGATTCCGATAGGATCCTTTACCTTTCAGTTGATGAGTTAAGCACCTATTTAGGGGTTGGAATTTTTGAAGCAATAGATGTATTCGTTGGTGAAGTTCATGAAACTTCACCGGTATATCTGGAAAAAGAACTGTTTATTTTCCTGGATGAATCTCACTATGATAAAGAATGGTCCAGGACCGGTAAGATAGTCTATGACCAGAGCAAGAAAATATTCCTTATTTTCACTGGTTCTTCAGCACTGAGTTTGGAGATGAATGTGGATGCTGCCCGAAGAATTAAAAAAGAACCAGTATTTCCCATGAATTTCGGGGAATATAACCTGTTGAAAAATAATATCAACCCACCAGATGATTTTTCCAGCAGTTTAATGGATTTAATTTTTAAGGGTGATGAAAACTCCGTAGAAAGAGCATCCAGAAAAGAAAATGAGATGAAGAAAAATCTGCTGGTTTTAAGTAAACCTGTGGAGAAAGAGTGGGAAAACTTTTTATTATGCCGGGACTTTCCTTTTGCTTTGAATATGGAAAGAAACGAAGTCTATGAAAGGGTTTTTACCATTGTTAACCGGGTGGTGGAAAAGGATGTTTTTTCCCTAAAATCTTTTAATACAGAATCAAGGCCGGTTATTTCCCGTGCAATCACATTTTTAGCACTGCAGGATCCTGGTGGAACTTCTGATGCGAAACTGGCCACTAAACTGGGAAAATCCCCCCGATTAATCCGGGAAATACTTAACATACTGGAGCTGACACACCTGGTTTTCAGTGTAAAACCCTATGGCACTGCCGGGAAAGTGGTGAGAAAATCCTGGAAATATTATTTCCTGTCTCCAACAGTGAATGCGGCTATAAGATTCAAGTTAGGTAAGTACAATAGAAGGGATAGGAAACTATTGGGAGTTTTAGCTGAAAGTCTGGTTGCCTCCTACTTTTTCAGAATGAAAGAAACAGTCCACCGGCCTTTAAGAATTTTTTATGACCCTGCCAATAACGGTGTTGATTTCCTGCTTCAGACTGCAGATGATGGTGTGATACCGGTTGAGGTGGGTGTTGGAGAAAAAGATAGAACCCAGATAAACAGGGCCATTACCCGATATAAATCTGAATATGGAATTGTAATCTCCAACACGACCAGTAAAATTAAAAAAGAGGGAAATGTGATTTATATCCCCCTGGTGACTTTTTCTTTTATTTAGTATAATATCTTATTTTATTTTATTTAAAAATCGCCATTATTAAGAGAAGGATGTAAAATATCCTGCTTAGAGGCTTTTTTAACAATCTAATCAAAATTGATAATTATTCAATGAATATGAATGGCAAAATAAAAAAAAAGAAATGATAAATTACCATCTGCGAAAGACCTTAACAAGCTTTAAATGTGTTGATCTTTAAAAAAAACCAAATTATATTTCAATTAAGCTTTTTTCTTCAAACCACATACTACCTTCGGTAGGATTTTTAACTAGATACATCTTGGTATACCATGTTCCATCAGTTGCAGGGGGAGTTATGGTCATTTTTTGTTCAAAGTAGACCTTATGTGGATGTATTCGTTCCTTCTTATCCACTACAACACCTTCAAATCCTAATTTTACATTTTTTACTTTTTTACCTATGCTTATCAATTAAATCCCTCTAAATTTACTTAATTTCAAACGGTTTATCTGGTGTGAGATGAAACTTCCCCATCGATTAAGGTTTCTCAATCAATGAAAGTTTTAACCTATCACCCAAACGTTCTACATGAGTATAGTCATCGATTGACAAATCATCAACAACAATTTTCGAATATTCCTATACTCCAAAATACCACACAATATATGGCAAATTCTATAAAAACACATTTAAATAATCTATACACTTAGATTAAAATCAAATAACAAAGTGTTTATAGAAATTCTCCTTATTTAATTGAAATAACCTTTTCAATATTTAATATTTGTGATCTGTTGAATAAAAAAAAGTTACATTTTTTGTTCAGTAGGACATGTTTTGCAACTCGCATATTTGTTTAAAAGTTTAGGGATGAAATTCTCCATAATTCTAAAAATAAGAAATTTAGATATTTATCCTAGCCTTTCCTAAGATCAAAAGATTGAGGGAAAAATAACTTTACTGTGAATGCAGGGTTTACTGCTATTTTACTTGTAAAAAAAGGGATAAAATAGATTTAAAATTTTAGATTCTACCTGTTAGAGGGGACACCAAAGTACGTTCGGTAAGCACCGCCTATTATCCAGATCACTACAGCTATAACTACACCATATTTCCAATCATAAAGACCAAATACTCCTCCAAGCAAAATTAAAAGCCCTACTACTCCAATATATACAAAACAAAGTTTTTTTGGTTGTCTTCCATTATCCACATCCCCCTAATATATTTTTATAGTATATAGTATGCTCTTCATTTCTTAATATTGTTACGATTAATAGTTACGGAGGGATTTCCAATAAAACCAGGATTATCAATTCTTTGAAATTATATTTTTATATTTCTTAATATTATTATCATAAATATTAAATTACTGATTGATCAATGAGTTTTTATCAAGCATGGTCTGAATAGGGATTTAGCCATAGAATCAATCCAAAAACAATAAAATGCACATAAAGTAGGATATACACCATAAATTTCAGTTTAATGGATTAAAGAGAAGAATTAGGAAAAAATTAGGGGATTTGCAATGTCTGGAAAGATATTCATGATAAAGGAAAACAACGAATTCGTGGAAATGGAAGAAAAGAAACATGCCAGAGAACTGGATTTTCAGAAGTTAATTGAGGAATATCCAGATCTGATACCAGGGGATCAGATAGACAGTGCAAATCCAAGGAAGTGGTTGCATGTGGGTAGTGAAGTGAATTTTCCCATAGTGGGCAGTGGGAACATTTACCTGGACCATTTATTCCTGGATCAGGATGGAATACCCACTCTGGTTGAAATCAAAAGGAGTGAAGATGACCGGCTTAAAAGGGAAGTAACCGCCCAGATAATTGAATACGGTGCAAACCTCCTCCTGTCCATGGATGTTCAACTCTTAAAAGAAAGAGTTGAATCCCATGAAAATGCAGATATAACTGAACTCTTAGGTGAAGAAGGGGATGAGAATGAGTTCTGGCAGAAAGTGGATAAGAATTTAAAGTCTGAACATGTCCGCCTTCTGGTAGTGGCTGATGAAATACCTCAGAGACTGCAGAATGCACTTGAATTTTTAAACAGAAACATGGAATCTGTTGAAATACTGGCAGTGGAGATAAAACAGTACACCAGTGAAGGAATTACCACTGTAGTTCCACGGGTTATAGGTCAGTCCATTGAAGCTCAAACCAAAAAATCAAGAGTCACTTCTTCAGGACCCAAACTAAACAATGAAACCTTTTTTAAAAACCTGGAAGGTCCAGGAGTACCATTCTATGAAGAGTTCTTTGATTTCATCCAAGAAAAGGGATTCAAACCATTATTTGGAACCAAGGGTTTTTCATTAAGGATTCCATTTGAAGGGAAAGAGGTTAAGATTCTAGAGGGGTATTCTAAGATTGCAGCTCGCCGTCAGCACCTTGTTTCTTATAAGGGAGATCTTAAAGGTATGGTTAATGGGGGAGATGATATTGCAGAGACCTATGTTAGGAGTATGCTTAAAATAGATGGATTCGAATCTGTTGGTGATGGTTTTGTGTTTAGAATCAAAGAAAACTTAAATGAAGAAAACTGGAATCTTCTAAAAGAAGTTTTATCAAAACTCGCGGATGAAATCCAAGGGAATGGTTTAAAAGGCTAATGCTTAGCCAAAATCATTCAATTTTTTAGAATATCTCTAATTAGGAATTTGTATTATATGATTGTTTTATTAAATCCATGATGTACTCTAAATCTGACTTATATGTTGCCTTTATTTCATAATCTCCATTTCCCCAATGACCAACGTCTGAAATATCCCTAGCAATGTCTTTAGGATCATCTAGTTCTCCTTTTCGTATATTGAGCCAAATTTTAATCTGTTTTTTCTGTAAACGGAAGTCCACAAAATTGGTTCTAGATTTGAAAGCAATGTAATATTTAGTGGGTTTAACTTGCACATCTTCCCCTAAATTGTATATTCTATCTTTCAATTCGTCATAAAGTTCTTCAACTTCACCGGAAGCCATTTTAAGATGATATTCTTCTGTGAATATTTTTGGATCGGCGAATGTGGTAACTTTTACCTTCTTTTCTCTATGCATCATGAAATTTTCAGCTTCAGGGAGAGGAATAATGACATCTGGAGTTATAATAATTTTTTCATCTAATTCATAAGCTTCTAACTTCACACATTTAATATCCACACCAATATCTCTCAACCAAATAACAGCAGCCAAAGTTTCCTCTTTAAACTCATTTGCCACTAAAATTATCCGTGGTTGGTTATCAAAATCCTTGAAATCATCGTTAGTAATGAAGTTTCGAATTTCAGATTCCACTTCTTCCTCAGTTTCCCTAACAAAATTCGCGCGAATATCTACAATATCGTTAAATGTGTGGGTTGAACAGAATGCAGCATAGTGAATAGCTTGTAAATCAATAAATGTCTCAGCAACATCCCGTTTTAGTTCAATAACAACTAATTTACCGTCTTTATCAACGGCTAAAATATCCAATCGCTTACTAGTTTTATCAAAACCACTGTATTCAGTGGTAATAGTTAATAATTCTTCCCCCAATATTTCAGGACGTTCTGCAATCCATGTTTCCAGATGAGTTCTTTCCCATACACCCATATCTGAAAGTTTTTGCTCCATGATCAGATCTTCTAACTCCTTCTTTTCTTTTTCAATTAGTAAAATCATTTAAAGCCCCTCTTTTTTTATTAAATTACTATAATTCAAGCTCATTTAGTCCATTAATGATTTTTTCCTCTAACTCCAAAATCTTCTTTTTAATTACCTCTGGAGGTTCATATTCAATCTCTTCATACTCAATTTCCTTGTAGTTGGAGATGCTGAGACTGTAATCATTCTCTTTAATTTCATCCAGCGGAACCACGAAGCATTTGGCTTTCCTATCTTCCAGATCTTCAGTATCTTTCTTGTTGAATTTTCTAATAATATCTGGAATATCCCCTTTTCCATCAATAAAGGTCCGTTTATCATCTAAAGAATAACCATCGGCTTCCATATCATAGAACCAGACTTTTTCTGTGGGTTCTCCCTTGGTGAAGATTAAGATACCTGTGGATACTCCGGCATAGGGTTTGAAAACACCAGAAGGCATTGATATCACAGCATCTAACCTGCATTCCTCTAAAAGTTTCATTCTTATGGATTTATGAGCTCTGGAATTTCCAAATAAAACTCCTTGAGGTACAATAACTGCGCATCTTCCACCTATCGTTAGAATATTGAACATTAACTCTAAAAAGAGAATCTCGGTCTTGGTGGTGTTAATTGAGAAATCATCACTTAATTCTTCTTTATTTATGCTTCCCTTAAACGGTGGATTGGCCAGGACAATATCATATTTCGGTTCCTGGTTGTATCTCACAGAAAGAGTGTTAAGCTGATCAATGTAAGGGTTGTTGATTCCATGCATCATCAGGTTCATTAAAGAGATTCGAACCATGGTCTGGTCGAAGTCATATCCATAAAGTGTTTCACTCTTCAGAAACTTGAATTCTTCTGGGCTTAATCTGTCTCCTTTGAAGTTGTATTCAATACCTTCATCATCAATTTTAATTAATTCAGGAGAAGTATTTGATTTAAGGATGTGCTGGTAAGAATTGACTAAAAAACCAGCAGTACCACATGCTGGATCACAGACAGTTTCCCCAATTTTAGGGTTTAGCAGTTCCACCATCATCTGGATGATGTGCCGGGGTGTACGGAACTGACCATTTTTACCGGAGGTTTTAAGTTCAGATAGGAGGTACTCGTATAAATCCCCCTTGGTGTCCATGTTCCGGTCTTTAATATGCATATCATCGATAATTTTGGTGGCTTCAGTCAGGAGAGTTCCGGTGGGAATGGCAAAGACTGCATCCTTCATGTAGCGGCTGTAAAGTGAATTAGAACCACCCAGCTCCCGTAAGAATGGGAATACTTTATCCCGAACATGTTCTAGCATCTCATCAGCAGCCATGTTATTCCAGTTGGACCACCTGCAATCAGGACAGTCTTTAAAGATGGACTCGTATTCTTCCCCTTTGAGCTGGACATTCTTTTCGCGAGAGATCTCATCATCATCTAAACGTTTCATGAACATTAAGTAGGACATTTGTTCAATGGCCTGCAGGGGATTGGATATTCCACTGCTCCAGAACTTATCCCATAACTGGTTTATCTTTGATTTTAGGTCTGAGTCTAGCATACGAGTTCTCCTTTGAATGCTTTTTGCATTAGGGTGTTGAATAGGTTGTTTATTTCTTGTTTGGATTGGGATTGGTATGTTTTTAGTTGATTTAATTTTTCAGATATTTCTACAAATTTTTCTTGAAGTTCTAAGGGGGGAATTGGAATTTCAAGGTTGGACAGAATCTTTAAATTTATGTTTTTTTGAGCTGATTCAGGGGCACTGTCTTCCAATATTTTTTGTAAAAAGGATATCCAATGCTGAACATATTCTACTTTTACATGCTTTTTAGGAGTAAATCCAACAATACTATCTGGAAAACATGCATCAAATGTTAATATTCCTGTTTTAGCTATATTGGCCGCTATTGTTATGCATAATGTGCCTTTTGCCCACATTCTGCTCTGTTTCAACCCTATTTCAGAATATGTTTGAGTATAATTTTTTATGTAACCTCCAGACCCTGCAACTTCTCCAGTTTGTATTAATGGATAAGAGCCACCTAATAACTCTGGTGCATTTCTTGGCCTATGCTTAGATTTTCCTCTTTCGAGCTTACCAACATCTCCAAATTTAAAAATATCCCATTCTTTACTATTTTTAACTGGATCTCCAAACATTTCCAGAAAAACACTTTTCAAATATTCATCGGCCAATTCATCCGTTTCGGTCCGCCATTCTTTCAGTTTTTCGGCCTTTTCCAGGATTTCAATTATTTTCTTCTGGGTTTTGAGTGGTGGAACTGGAATTTTCAATTTGTCAAAGAAAGTTTTAGGAACCCTTTTTTGTCCTGCACTTCCCGTCATGTTTTGTTCAGCATATTTACGAGTATAGTCTAATGCTAAAAATCTATAAACCCATTCTGGAATTACATTTTCATAAGTTCGTAAGATATGGAACTCAGTTGAACCAAAACCAATATCAGTACCGATTTTGGCAATTGTTCCTTTACCATTTTCCATACAAGGTGTTATTTTGGCAAAAAGGACATCATTTTTCTTAAAATAGGTGTAACCTTTAAAAACTTCCCCTAAATCTTTAATTTCTTGTGAATATATTTCTCCATTCTCACCAACAGATTCCATTGAAAGAAATGTGATTTTTTCAGAATCAGAATAATTTTTAACTTCATTTTTCCGAGGATTTATATCACAAACCTCTGAAACTGGTTTAAATTTCCATTCTAATGGTAAATCTACTTTTTTAAGCATTTCATCCCTTCAATAACTTATAATATTTCTATTTCACTAAAACAACTAATAAACTTCCAAGAACCATTTCCCATAGTTCTTATCTCAATTTCACCCTCATCATCTTCATATATCATACGAAATGTTATTTCTTTTGAAAGGGTATCGTCATCTTTTAGAATTGTAATTTCAGCGGTAATTTCAGATATAGCAGGTGCTTCATCTACAATACTCAAAATTTTATATGAAACAAGCTTTTTATCAGAGAAAATTTCTCTGCTGAATATTCCTGCGATTTTACCAATACTATAACTATCTAAAGTTCTATGATCCATTTTATTAGCTATAAAACCAAAATTTCTGTCTTGCCAATACTCAAAAAACTCGACCAATTCTTTTTCAGGACTTCCGTCCTTATAGTCTGAAGATGAACCACTAATAATGAAATCAGCATTAGGAACATTTTTACGAGGTTTCCAAACATTTAAAAGATTAGTTCTCAATTCATTTTTCTTGATTTTGTATAATATGGCTTTTAAATCTGTTTTTTCAGAATCTTCTGGTAATTTATCTTTTTTTAGTGAAATGATTCCATCTTTCAATGCAAATAATGCTGCCCAAGATTTGGTGGCAACCATTTTATTCGCATAGCCTAAATCACGCCCATGAAGTATCCCATTTCGAAAAGGTATTGTAAGTTCATCTGTTGTTGTTTTTGTACGCGGGCAAGACATCAAACTTTGTAATTCAGGTAAACCAGTAATGTGTGCTGCAATTGAATCTTCTGCAATTATTTTATTATCTTCGCCAAAAAACCCTTTATTCCCTGTTTCTTTATTATCAAAAACTATTCCATCAATTATGGTCAAAAGGAGCGGTATACAGGCAGAATACATTTCTTTTGTATAATAATCAAATGCTTTCTCTAGGAGAGTCATTCTTGGTTTAAATTCTTCCATCCAACTTGACCATTGAATCAGAAGTTGAATGTTTTTAGAATAATATTGCACTAAACCTTGTTCTGCTTCTTCGAGTTTACCTTTATCAGCTAATTCAACTGATTTTATCATCATTTCTTGACTCATTGATTCATGAGCAATCCAACCATTTTTTGAGAAATGTTCGTTGAATCTATCCGGAATATGTAATTGTTCAAAATCTTTTTCAAGCTCATCTACTTTTGACAAAACATCACTTAATTTTTCTTTTTCAAGGCCTAATGGAACTAAAAAATCTAATAATCCTATTTCAACAGCTGTTCTAAGTTTTTTCATATTATCAAGGGTTTCTTCCATTTTTTTAATTGAAGGATTGTCTACAATTAATTTATTTTCAGAAGTTCCTTCGTTAGAATCAGTTTTTGGTTTGGAATTAATTTCCCTATCTTTTTTTATACAACAACGTTTGTATTTCTTTCCACTTCCACAATGACAAGGATCATTTCTCCCAATTTTATGTTTTTTTCTCCCTTTGCCCATTTAATGTCCTCACAAAATAGATTTCGATGATTAACACATCCTAATCCTATTACACTTATCCACAATCCCCACTAACTCTTCATAACTAAACAAGTCCAGTGGATTTTCATCCTCAAAGGGAGGACTACCAAGGTCCTTCATCTCTATGTGTTTCCTCTCTGCAAACACCTTCTTCAACAACATTAAAAATTCAAGTTGTCGGGAGGTGTACTGGGGATTGTTAGTAATGTATGAGTCGAACCTCTTTTCAATAATAGCCCGTGGGTCTTCATTCCTCTTTATTTTAATAATATCCCTTAAAAATAGTAGGAAATCAATATTTTGCTGTTTTTGGATGTACTCAATGGCTATTTCTGGTTTGAGTGATGAGAGTTCCTTTTCCAGGTCCAGAAGTTCTCTGGAGGTTATTCCTTCACCTTCCTTTAACTTGCAGACTGATTCGTTTCTCTCTAGGAGTCTCTTCAGGGATTCATCTTCTTTAACTTCTTTTTCAAACTCTTTCCAGTCTACTATCATGTCAAATGCTGAAATATCAACCACTGGTCTGCTGGTGGGTTCGAAGTACTTCATCACCGGTGCAATTTCCCTCACCAGGAATTCCACATCCTCGAAGGTCAGGTCTTCCCAGAACTCCATTTGCTGTGCTCTTATAAGAAGTGGCTTTTTCTCACTTATCACCTGGAGGTTGTCCTTATCAGCCACGTTGCGGATCATGAAGACCAGTTCCCGGCGTATTTTATCGATCTTCTCCTTATCCCGATCCAGCACGCAGGTGAAGAGCTTCTCTGCCTTTAAAATAAATGATGAAACCTTGGAATTACTTCCGAACTGGGTTATAATGAGGGGTGATACTTCATCCATTAACTCATCCACTAAACCATCAAAATCATCACTTTCCTTGATCCTGGATATTACCGATGATTTTTCCCGGACCAGGAAGAAATCCTCATCCAATGCATCTATGGTGGATCTGATCTTACCGGTTATGAGTTCCCTCTCATGAGGGGATAAGTTCTCCTCTAATAAAGCTACCCGGTTGTTGAAAATGTTGGTTAGAACATCATTGGGCACTCCAGTACCTTTACCCCTTTCCAGTTCATGGAATTCAATATTGGAGTGTCCTCCAATTACGAAGTCAAATATCTTAAAGTCATCCTTTCTACTGTTGGGTAGCCAGTCTTTGTGCTTGCAGGCTTCCAGGTTCCGTGTTCCTCGGCCCAGCATCTGCCAGAACCTTATAGGGGAAGCCACTGGTTTTATAAACACTAAATTGCATACTTCGGGGATGTCCACCCCGGTATCCAGCATTCCCACTGATAGGGCGATTCGGGGGCTTGATCTTTGTTTAAACCGTTTCACTTCATCGTTAGCGCGGTACATATCTGAGGTTATAACCTGTACTTCACTGGCGAACTTGGGAAATAACTCTCCAAAGACTTCCTTCATTTTATTTGCATGGTTTTTGCTGGCGCAGAAGAAGATGGACTTGGTAGGTTTGCCTTCATCTGACTTGTAGCAGTTTTCCATGAAGCTTTTAATTATGAGGGCATTGGTCTTGTTATCCATGAACACCCGGTCAAACTGAGAACCAGTTGGTTCAAAGGTGTCCGGATCCACATCCTGCCGGCGGAGCTGGTCCTTTAGAAACTTATCCAGATCCTCCTGTTTTATTCCCTCGTTTAAGACTTTGGTGGAAATAATATGGGCAAAGTATGGAACCAGAACCCCGTCACGAACTGCCTCATCATAGGAGTACTCGGCAGTGGCCTTTCCAAATAAGTCAAAGGTACTCTGTGTTTCCCTTTCCCTGGGAGTGGCGGTTAATCCAATTTTTATGCAGTCAAAGTACTGGTAAATTAGATTGTTTTTATCATAGATTGACCGGTGTGCTTCGTCAAAAACAATTAAATCAAAGAATCCAGGAGAATATTTCTCAAACAACCTGGTTTCCTTGCCACCCATTAAGGTCTGCACTGTGGAAACATACAAACGGCTGGAAGTGGTGAATCCTTCCCTTAAATCAGCGGCTGGTTCTGTGAAATATTTTTTAAATCCATTATCTCTGGCCTGTCCAACTAAAGCAATCCTATCAGCAATGAATAAAACATTTCTAACCACATTGGATTTGATTAGTAGATCAATAAGGGCCATTGCTACTCTGGTCTTTCCTGTACCTGTGGCCATCTCTATTAAAGCGGTTCTATGACATTCTGAAAAGTGTTCTGAGAGTTTCCGGACTATGGTCACACTTCTGGGCCTATCCACAATACGGGTATTTATTTTAACAGTTCGAGGATCTTTACGATTTTGGTACAGGTCCCTGCGCCTTTTCAAATCCGCCTGGGAAAATGGGCCACTGACTTTCCTTTCAATCCCATATTCATCAATGAACACCCATTTTTGACCATTGGTTAAGAAAATAGGTACTTTCTGGTTTATTTGACTTTCAATGTCTAAAGAATAAGTTCTGGCCTGTATTCGGCCGGTATCTGCGTCTTTGGAAAACCTTTTTGCTTCAATTATAGCTAAAGGTGTGTAATCTTCGTCCAGTAACAGATAATCAATGAAACGATCAACATTCTGTTGGGGGTTTCCATCGAACAAAATAATATTTTTATCTTTAAAATTTGATTTAACAGAGTTGACTTCCTCTTTGATGTATTTTGGAAGCCATCCTTGTTTTTTTAATTCTGGATCGATATACTGCTTTCTAGTTTCAAATTCTGATAACAATGAAACATCATCAGCATAGGATTCCATGATACTATGATGATTATGATTATATAAAAAGTTACTATTTGCTCCTACTTTTGGTATCTATTGACTAAGTTACTAGTTTCATAATATTTTGTTATTAGTTAATAATATTTATGAGGTAATGGACCTCAAATTATTTCATTAGTTAAGAGAATAACCAGCAACTGTACCCTGATCTTGAATTAGGAAAATTAATATTTGTAGATAATAATACTTACTTCAATAATAAAGAAAAAATGAACAAATCTATTTTGTGATTATATGAGTGATAACGAAGATAGTCGTTTAGGCTGTAGATGGACTATGGAAGAAGATATCCAAATGTGTAAACTACGTGAGGAAGGGTATAACTTTAAAGAAATTGGTAAACTTCTAAAAAGAAGTGAAAAATCATGTGCAACCCGTTACAGTAATCGTGGTTATACCTTAAATCCATTAAAATTATTCCTGAACATCACTGTTGTGATCATCTCTTTACTAGGTGGTGTAATTGCAGAACCTAGTGTATTTCAGTATAATTAAGTGAACATCCCTTATTAATGCTGATACCCCATTTACCGGTGAAAATAGGAGTAATTACCCTCCTTTCATAAAATTTTTGGGATTCGGGGTTAAGAAAAGTCAAATTTTTCTTCTTTTAAAGGAAATTCTTTTAAGGAAAGATATTATTTTTTTTATTTTGTAATTTTTTAGCTTTCATTTTAGATATTCAGTCTAATTTTAGGTATTTAAGTTTATAGGGTTAAAAATAACCGGGATTGGTAACAATTCCCCTTATTTTCTAAAAAAATTGAAATATAAACCTTTCTATTTTCTTATGAAGTGAACACTTTATATTAAGGAAATATGTTAGAATATCTCATGTAATCTGTTTATCAAGCATAAGGGAGGTGAAACGATACGAAAGCAAGCGATTAC
Source organism: Methanobacterium formicicum DSM 3637 (assembly GCF_000302455.1). NCBI lineage: Archaea > Methanobacteriati > Methanobacteriota > Methanobacteria > Methanobacteriales > Methanobacteriaceae > Methanobacterium > Methanobacterium formicicum. The sequence goes on along the minus strand of NZ_AMPO01000008.1, from coordinate 7,271 downwards.
ATACAGATATTTAATTCCTTTACTGCTTATCACCTTAACCGTACTGTTTTGTGCCAGTACTGTCTCTGCGGCGGATGAAGCAATTTTCGTGAATGGTTCCTACGGTAATGATAGCTGGGATGGTCAAACATGGCAAACAGCCAAACTAACCATCCAGAACGCAACAGAAACCGTAAGCTCCAACGGAGTGGTAACCATTGCCGATGGTGTTTACTCAGGAACTGGCAACACCAACATAACCATTAACCGGAACATGACCATACAGGGCTTAAGCCAGAATGGAACCATAATCAATGGAACAGACACTAACTGGATATTCACCATTACATCTGGTGTGAATGTCACCATCTGTAATCTGACATTTACCAATGGAATTGGATATAGGGGTGGTGCTATCTACAACCATGGAGATTTAACCGTGGAAAACTGTACATTCACCAACAATACTGCAACAAACCTAGATCAGACAGGTGGAGGTGGAGGTGCTATCTGCAACTTTGCAGACGAAGGCCCGATTACAACTACTGTAACCAACTGCACATTCAACTGTAATAAAGCAGTAAGAGGTAGTGCAATAATGAATTACTGTGGTATCACTGATCATTACATTATTATCACAATGACTAACTGTAACTTCACCAATAACACCGCACAAAGCATAGGGACTATCTACAATCTTGCCGATAATGGTTATGTTAATAGTACTGTGACTAACTGTAACTTCACCACTAACACCGCAAAAGATCATGGTGGTGGTATAGCAAATTACTGCGGTCAATCCGGTTCAATTACCAATATTGCAATAAATTCTACCTTTAATAGTAACCATGCTAATTATGGTGGTGTTATAGCCCTTTGGCTAAATGGTGGTTTTATTAATTTTATTGCAACTAGCTGTACATTCACCCATAACACTGCAAATTATGGTGGTGCTATTTACAGTTCAATTTGGCAGGGAGGTTCTATTAATTTAACAGCTCATTTCAACAGTTTTGTTGGAAACATTGCAAGTGCAGGTAGTGCAATATGCAGGGAAAAAGGTTCTGTGAACGCTACACTAAACTGGTGGGGATCTAATGTTGATCCAACAAAGGTCAATAACCTCATATCTGGTACAGTGGATGCCAATCAATGGGTTATTTTAACAGTCAACGCAACCCCAAGCACCATCAACAACGGCGAAACATCAGCCATTATCGCTGATTTCAACCACATCAATGGAGGTGGTGATCTAGTTGGAGGACACATACCAGATGAAGTTATAACCCTGAACATACCATGGGGAAGCTTCACTGATTCTGGAACTAGTCATTCCTTTACAGGAAATACTGATGCTGGTGTCCTGTCTGCTACATTTTATGCCACCGAAGGTGCATTGAATCCATTGTTCAATCCGGTTCAACTCACTGCAACTGCAGATGGATACACTACCAGTGACTCAGAGTCAGCTTACATTTCAATTAACCCCGTAGCTAACCTAAACATTACCAACACAGCCAATGTGACTGTAGCCAATGTAGGAGATATAGTCAGGTACAACATCACTATAACCAACAACGGCCCAGATAATGTAACTTTTATCACATTAAAAGACATTTTACCCGTTGGAACTGAACTTGTGGGTGTATCCTCTGCATATGACATCCTAAGCCTTATTCCATCCGGTGTAGAACTAACATGGAATAACATTTTAGCTTCATTGGGTGTTGATCAATTACAGCCTAGCATGAGTGTTTCGATTTTAGTTGACGCGCGCATCTTAGCTTCTGCTGCAAGTACTACACTAGACAACAAGGCAAACATCACTTACAATCTATATCCCTATTTCAATGAAACTACAGCCAATGTGTATGTTAACCAGGCAATTGTGGAGTTGAACAAGACCGCTAACAACACTCGACCAAATGTTGGAGAAACAGTTCTATTTACCATTGTAGCTAAAAACACCGGACCAAGTACTGCCAGTAATGTGATTGTCATCGACACTCTACCAGCAGGTTTAGACTTTGTTAACTGCACTGGAGGCGGTGTTTGGGATCCAGTTACCCGTACTGTTACCTGGCCGGCTGCAATTGTGGCAAATAATGGCAACGTAACTTATTATCTGACTGCACTGGTAAATTCTACCAGTTTAGCCGGTACCAACGTCACCAATGTGGTAAATGAAACCCATGCTGAGTATCCATATAATTCAACAGCTAACTGTACCGTCTATGTACCTAAAGCAGACCTTTACATCCAGATAACCAGTGACAAAAGCAATCCCACTGTGGGTGAAACATTCACTCTAAGATACAAACTGGGAAACAATGGACCAGACGATGCAACCAACGTTACCATAACCATACCCTTACCTGAAGGATTTGTAATATCCAAAATTGAGGGTGATGGAAACTGGACCATTACTGGAAACACCATAACCTGGACCATGAACAATGTTACAGTAGGCGATCCCAACCTGTACGTTTCAGGATGGACCACCGGCCCAGGAAATTACCTATTCAGTGCATCAATAGCCTCAGATACATTCAGCATAAACAGCACAGGTGTTAGCCCCCTCACTTTAAAGGCACAACCAACAGTAAACGCAGCAACCACAACATCTACTACATCTGGAAACACTGTGGGAATGCAAAGCACCGGAGCACCAATGGTGACACTGGCCTTAGCAATCCTTAGTATAGTGGGCGGATTAGCCGCAACCCGGAAAAAACAATGAAAAGGATTTGATGATTTCTTAAAGATTTATGAATCCTTTTCCCCTTTTTATTTTTAGGATAAACAACTTTTTTAGAAAATATAGAAAGTCTTTAGATAAGATTAAACAGTTTTTTTTAGATAAATAAAATTTTCAATTTTAGAGTTATCGATGATAACAATATTCAGGTTATCTTAACAGTTTTCCTTCCAGTATGAAGATTGAATATAAACTTTTCTATTTTTTTATGATGTGAATACTTTATATCATGAGGTATTTCAAAATACAATGTGTAATCTGTTTAACAAGCATAAGGGAGGTGAAACGATAATTAAGCAAGCGATTACATACAGAAAGTTAATCCCATTAATCCTCATTACTTTAACTGTGCTATTTTGTGCTAGTACTGTTTCTGCAGCAGATGAAGCCATTTACGTGAATGGTTCATACGGTAATGATAGCTGGGATGGTCAAACATGGCAAACAGCCAAATTAACCATTCAAAACGCAACCGGAACCGTAAGCCCCAATGGAGTAGTAACCATTGCCGATGGTGTTTACTCAGGAACTGGCAATACCAACATAACCATTAACCAGAACATGACCATACAGGGCCTAAACCTGGCAGGGACTATCATAAACGGAACCAATAACACCGTTATATTCTCAATTAAACCTGGAATAACCTTAATCTTGAGTAACTTAGAACTAACCAATGGAAACCATTATCATGGTGGTGCTATCTACAATCAAGGTAATTTATACTTAGATAACTGTAACGTAACAAACAGCACATCCAGTTACGGTGGGGGAATCTACAATAGCGGTACTTTAGCTGTGGTTGATTCTACCATAACTGGTAACACCCTAAACTTTGGTTACTTAAATGGTGGTGGAGGAATCTACAATGACGGCGGTACCTTGACTGTGATTAATTCCATTATATCAAATAACACAGGACTAGCTATGTGGGGCGGTGGAGGAATCCTCAATAACGGTAATTTAACAGTTATTGATTCAACCATAACTGACAACACTCTATCTAATTATAGTGGTGCAGGAATCTACAATATAGATACTTGTATTGTGACTGGTTCGGTTATACAAAATAATTCTGCCGCATATGGTGGAGGAATCTACAACACTGGTACTTTAACCGTAATAGGTAGTTACTTTGGATATAACACCGCAACTACAGGTGATGGTGGAGCTATCTACAATGATGGTACTTTAACTGTAACCGGCAGTATATTCACCAATAACACTGGTGGTTTGAATGGTGGTGCTCTTTACAACAAGGACAATATGACAGTAACTGACAGTCATTTCACCAACAACACCGCAACTAGTAATAATGGTGGAGCTATCTACAATTATAAAAATTTGATTGTAAATGGCAGTACATTCACCAACAACACTGCAAATTATGAGGGCGGTGCTATCTTCAACCGAGATACCGCAACTGTAACCGACAGTACTTTCACCAGTAACAATGCAACTACCAATGGTGGGGCTATCTACACTTCAGATTCCTTGACTGTAGCAGGCAGTAACTTCTCAAACAACACTGCAGAAAATGGTGGAGCTATCTACAATGATTATCATTTGATTGTCAACAACAGCACATTCTTCAGAAACAGCGCCCATGAAGGTGGTGCTATTTCATCTGAAGGCGATATTACTATGCATTTCAACCGAATCGTGGAAAACAGTGCCCAATACGGCAGTGCTATCTATAATCACAAGGGAGATGTGAATGCCACAGATAACTGGTGGGGTTCCAATGATCCAGAATTTGAGACACTGATTGATGGAGATGTAAATTACTCTCCATGGTTGTATCTGACCTTTAGCGCAGAACCACTGAGCATTCCTCAGGGGTCCTCATCAACATTAACCGCCAGTTTCAACCAGGACACCGATGGATTTACCATCAACCCACTTGACCCTGTAAACGGACATATACCGGATGGTTCACCAGTGACATTTACCACCACTTTAGGTAACGTGGGCAGTAAATCCGTGGAAAAATACACCATAAACGGCATAGCCACTGCCACTCTCCGTGCAGATGAAGCAGCAGGAAGTGCAGTAGTAGGTGTACTGGCAGACAGTCAGCCATTGACTTCTACTGTAACCATCACACCAGGCAGTACCGATACAAATACCAGTACCAACCAGACCGGCACCAGTAACAGTGTCAACGCAGCAAGCACAACCAATACTGTGGGAATGCAAAGCACCGGAGCACCAATCGTGCCACTGGCCATTGGTATCCTAAGTGTACTGGGTGGATTAGCCGCAACCCGAAAAAAACAATGAAAGGATTTGAGGATTTCTTAGAGATTTGATGAATCCTTTTTCCCCTTTTTTTATTTTTACAATATTTTACATTGGTATTAACATTGGTAATTTTTTTACGTTGGTATATAGGTCAGGTGAATCTATTTCAATAATCTCACAGATTTCAGTTAGATTCCCATAATTGGCAGACACCAGCCAACCTACCCCCACAGACATGGAAAAGTTTTTATAGTGAAATTGTAAAAAAGAACATGTCTATCTTAACGATCCAGCAATAAATCCTTAAGTTCAGCCCGGGCAACCTACAGTTTACCGGACAATGTTGATACAGATATACAACTTAAACTTGAATACAAATTAAACTTGGATAGAAATCATATATGACCATACAGGCCCATAATCAAAATCAGTGCCCCAGAACGCAACTGGGACCATAGATCCACGACTCATTGAAAACAATGTTAAACCTAGAAGACGAAGAATTCAAGATCATATTTGAAACGCTGAGTAAAATCCCTTATGAGCCACACTGGTGGATTCGAGTTCCAGTTGAGATGGTACTTGAAGGAGGGTCGAGTGACTGTTCTGATAGAGCTTATGCACTGTCAGATTACTGTGAAAAAAACAATATTCCTTATTCTTTCATTTTAACTCTTTTCAACAATCCATTATCACTTCACATGGCCCTGGTGGTTGATGGTTTAGTTTATGATCCTATGTTGCCAGTTTACGCCATGACCATTAATGAATATAAAAAATTTCTGGGAGGATTTTACAGTAGAGTTTTCGGATCCTGGATCCAAAAAATAATTCCATAAAAATTTTTTTCTTTTAAATTTTATTAAATTTATTAAACTTAACGAACGTTGTTAAACAGGTTAGCGAACGCTATGAAGGAAAATAATAACAGATTTAAGTTATAAAATTGGAGATTAGAAAGATAAGTCTATAAAAATGGAGTTTAATTTTGATTTAGATAATAAATGGATTAAAAAGATAAATTGTATTAAAAAAAGGTTTCAGTTTAATTTTTATAGTGAAAATAATGGTCTTATAGTGAAATAAAGACCGTTATAATAAAAATTAGTCATTATATTGAAGGCCTTGAGTGAAAAGTCATTATAGTGAAATAATGATTTTATAATAAAATAGTATTCTATGTGAAAATAATGGCCGGCAGCGTTGTGAGCTTCCCATAGGCTCTCGCCCACAGTACAACATCAAAACGTGGGAGGACTTTACTTCTGGGATCGAAACGAGACCAGGTGTAGCCCCTCCGCTATGGCCGCCGTGCCAAATGAAACAACCTATGAAGTTGGTTTTAGCATGATAACCCTACAGAATGATCTGTTAGGTTTACAGGTCCATTGACCCGTGGCATGATTCTATTGTAAATTTATATATCTGAATTGATTTAGGTTACTTCATGACTTTTTTCACCTGGAAGTAACGTTAAATCAGGAAACTGTATTTTAGATATTTTATGGCTAATTCAATGTATTATTATGGTATTTACTGAAATTCAATGTTAAATGTGGTGAATATGATTGATTTAAGGAAATGGTAAATCCCTCATTAAGAGGGGGTTCCCCTCCACCAGAGGTGAAGGGGATATGGGGTTAAATTTAAAGGGGGGTTGTCCCCTCCGTTAGGAAGGGACAGGGAGTAAATGTAAAACCCTCACTATAATAGGGGGGGTTCCCCTCCACCATAGGTGAAGGGGAGGGGGGGTGATCCCTCCACAAAGGGAGGGGTCAACATAAAGGGGGAATCCCCTCAAAATATGAGGGGACGAATGGGGTTAACATGACATAGAATACTCTCCTACAGGTAATATCAAACCAAATGGAGATATAATAAAAAGTCAAAAAGAATTGACCCAATCTATGTTAAATAAATTATAGAGTAAATATGAATGGCCGGCAGCGTTATGAGCTTCCCATAGACTCTCGTCCACAGTACAACAACAAAACGCAGGAGGACTTCACTTCTGGGATCGAAACGAGACCAGGTATGGCCCCTCCGCTATGGCCGCCGAACCAATATGAACATATGAAATGGATATGAATTAAAGAATACTTACTACACAAGACATCACATCATGCATAAAAGCATATAATGTACGCACACTTTCACCCTAACTGAATACACCTGACTAGAACAACCATCACAATATAAAATCTCTTAAAATACACTAATTTGAGATGGTGCACTGAAATTAATGCCATCGGACGTTGGAAACCGCAGACTAAACAACTCGGCCCAAAGG
>NZ_AMPO01000007.1:100000-144689 GCF_000302455.1 Methanobacterium formicicum DSM 3637 | reverse complement strand
ATTTTTACCTGTGGGGCTTCTGGTTCCATTGGGATTGAAATTTTTGGAAACAGAGTTTTTAGGGAGATATTCTAAAAAAACTCTAATCACAATATTGATTGCAGGAGTTGCCCTGATATTTGCATTTTCCTGCTTCTACACCGCTTCAGAATCATTCAACAATCTGGAACCCACCATAACTCCCCAACAGTACAATGAACTACTGGAGGTAAAAGCCAGTTTTGACAATGCAACCGATGAAAACATGGTTATAGTGGCGTCTGATTTTCAAAATAAGTACTGGGTGGAATATGTTCTAGGGGATCTGGGTAACGGTAATAATGTTACTGTTGTGGAGAGTGTTCAGGGAGTTCAGGAAAATTATCAAAACAGCACAATATATGCAGTAAGCACTCAGAACAATCAAACATCTTCTTCAATGGGACTTACTGGAATTTCAGGACCTAATGCAGGAGATGCAAGGTCCAATTTGAATGAAAATTATTCTTTGAGTTTTCTATTACCATATGGACCACCAATTCTTCCCAACTCCCTGGATTTGATACCCAGTTTTAGCAGTGGATCGCAGACCGCCCAAAATTCAATGCAAGGAGTAAATCAACATACCGAGGGTATGTTTAACAATACCAATAGCCCCCATGGGAATAAGACTGCTAATGGTGGTTTTCCTGGAAACTTACCCAGTAATGGTAATCAGACTAACAACACGGTGCAACCACCAGGAAACATGAATAACCAGACTAATCTTCCTCTAGGAAACAATATGGGTTCTGGAGGAAATGATCAGTCACGAAAAACTGTGGATTCATTAACCAGTTCTGGAACCACAATTTTCAGTGGTAACTATTTCAAAATAATCAGGATACAAATCTAGCTTAATCAGTATCCCAGTAATTAGTATTCTGGTAACCATTATTCCATTAAACAGTATTTATAACCAGGAATAATTAACTTGAAGTTGGTTATTAATGAAAAGAGATTTAGATTTTCTGATTGGGGATTTATCCTTTGGATCTTATAATGGATGTTATGGCTTAAGTGGAATTATAAAATAAAATGGAAATTAAATTAAAGGGAAATTAAATTAAAGGGAAATTAAATTAAAGGGGAATTAAATTAAAGGGGAATTAAAAGTCATTGGTTTAACTTTATTTCTTTTTGAAGTCCATTATAGTCCTAACCATTGGAATTTCCTGATTGATATCAACTGAAAGAGAAGGACCTTCATCCAGATACATGGAACTTAGGATGAAATTACCGGATGTTTCTGTTATGAAATCACTTTCCCGGGTATTTTCAGTTTCTAAAAAGAAGGTTTCATTTTCACTCCCATTAAAAAAATCTTTAACCTTTTTAGAATCAGTTCCAATAACCCTAATCATGATCATAAGATGTTCATCACCGGTGAAATGAAAATCCTTAATAAACTCTTCCGGAACCTTAATCTCATTCTGTGATCCTTTTATTTCTCTTTTGAAAGTAATTAATGTTGGAGCCATTATAATCACCTTTCTCCTTATTTTTATACCATTATCCATTTTTTTATATTCTAAATTTGTGGTCTTTTAATCTCCTTTAATCTTACCACCATTTCAAGCATAATCTTAATTAATGTTTAAAACCTAATTCATGTTTTATTATGAGGCTAATGTTTATTATATCTTTATTAAGATACGTTCACCTTTTTCAAGACATAATTGGGGATCGAGGGTCATGGAAATAGATGAGAATTATGTGTTGTGAAGTTATAATTGGGATTTCATTGTAAACTGGATCATTGGAATTGGTAAATTAATACCAGCCCCAAAAAAGAATAATATTTTGGATTTATTTAATATCATCTCTATTCCTTATTATTATGGATGTAATGGAATGTCTTATTGTCATTAAATCACTAGTAAGCAACTGTGAGTTTCTTTTGGTCAGATAAATCGATAAAGTATATATAAAAAGTAGTTGTTCACTAATTATAATGATAAATAATTGCCAGTATTAAATAGGTTTAAGGAGGTGAGAAATTGGTTCTAGGAATAAACGACCCCTGGATATGGGGTGCATATATTGGATGCATTCTGGCAACTCTTTTATGTGTTGTTTACGGTATCATAAACTGGAATAAAGGCGGCGAAGATGAAGAACAAGAAATAAAAGAAGAAGTGGAATGGCATAAGAAAGAAAAAGAAATGCAAGAGAAAGAATTGGGTCTTTGGGATGAAGAAGATGCTTGATCATCTAGTATATTCATAAAATACGATAGGTTGTGGATTATATGAATGATTTGCTAATATTGAGTATTGTAGTTTTAATATACTTACTTATAACTGGCTATGTGGGTTACGTGGCCTGGAGGCGAACTAAAACTGCCGATGACTATCTGGTTGCAGGCAGAGAAACCCATCCGTTTATAATGGCCTTGAGTTACGGGGCAACTTTCATCAGTACCGCTGCTATTGTGGGTTTTGGTGGTACGGCTGGAGTATACGGAATGGGACTGTTATGGCTCACCTTCCTGAACATACTGGTGGGTATTTTTATAGCCTTTGTATTCTTTGGAAAACGAACCCGGAAAATGGGACACAACTTAGGAGCCCTCACTTTCCCGGAATTTTTATCCAAACGTTTTGATAGTAGATTCATACAGTACTTCAGTGGACTGGTAATATTTTTCGGAATGACTCTGTATGCATCAGTGGTTCTCATCGGAATGGCCAGATTCGCAGAAACAACTCTCAGTATTGATTATAATATAGCTTTAGTTGTACTGGCACTCATAGTTGCTCTTTACGTTATTTTCGGTGGAATAAGAGGTGTGATGTACACCGATGCCCTGCAGGGCACCATAATGTTCGTGGGAATGTTTATCCTTCTGGCAGCCACATACTGGATGCTGGGCGGAGTCACTGATGCCAATCAGGCCCTCACCAATTTGGTTAATGTAGTACCAGCTAAAGCCACTGCCGCGGCAACAGCAACCGGTTTCACAGGGTGGACGTCGATGCCCGCATTGGGAAGCCCATTCTGGTGGACATTGGTTAGTACACTTATCTTAGGGGTGGGAATAGGAGTTTTATCCCAGCCACAGCTTGTTGTACGTTTCATGACTGTTAAATCCAACAAGGAACTTAACCGGGCTGTACTTATCGGTGGAATTTTCATTCTCCTAATGACTGGAACTGCTTTCATTGTAGGGGCTTTGTCCAACGTATATTTCTTTGATACTGTTGGTAAACTGGCCATACAGGTTACAAATGGTAATGCAGACTCAATTATCCCTGCTTTCATCACTGCAGCCATGCCATTATGGTTTGCGTATCTATTCATGATCACTCTCCTCTCAGCAGCCATGTCCACTCTTAGTGCTCAGGTACACACCCAGGGAACTGCACTGGGAAGGGATATCTATGAAACAGTGACCAATAAAACTGGAGGAGCTTCAGTGATGGTTGCTCGGCTGGGAATTGCCATTGCAATGATCATTGCAGTTATCATGGGATTCATACTCCCCACCAACATAATTGCAGTGGGTACATCCATGTGGTTCTCCATAACTGCTGCAGCATTCCTTTCCATGTATGTATTTGCCCTTTTCTGGAAAGGCTGTACCAAGGCCGGTGCCATATCTGGATTAGTGGTAGGGACCTTGATCAGTTTATTCTGGCTGGTTTTCGAGTACAAAAAATCAGCAGAAGCACTGGGAATTGCTAAAGCATTAACTGGTCATGCCATGTTATCAACTTCTTTGCCATGGCCAACGGTGGACCCCATAATAATTGCTTTACCAATTGCTTTTGTGGTTACTGTTGTGGTAAGCCTTTTAACTAAAAAACCCAGCAAAGAACACATGGAAAAATGTTTTGAAGGGGTTTAAATTACCAGGGAGTTTAACAAAACTCCTTGCCCCAACATTTTCCATTTTTTTTAATAAACCTTTTTTAAATTAAATTATTTTATTTCAAAACAAATATTCAATTTAAACAATTTTAAGAATATAAATCATATTTTAAGAATTAATTAGATTTTTTTTAAATTATTACATGGATTTAATTTGCTTTTTTTAAATTAAAATAAATTTAACTTTCATCCCAACATTCCCTATGCTTAAATCATTTTCCAAGCACTGAAACTATAAGTACATCTTGAAACTTACTTATTATGATTGAATTTGATCTGTTAATTGGTAGTTAAACTTAGCTACCCTGCATATGTAACCGAGGTGAATACTATGAGGATTGTGCAAGAAATTGTTGGAAAAGAAGTTTTAGACAGTTCAGCAGTGGTTATTGGAAAAGTTAAGGATTTAGAAGTGAATTTCATGACCAATGAAATAGAAGCCTTCATAGTGGGTAAAGGGGGAATATCTGAAGGTTTAGGATTGTCTAAAGGTGAAACAATTGTTCCTTATGACATGGTGAGTAAGATTGGGGATAAAATACTTCTTAAAAGCAGGGATGAAGGAACTAACTATGAATCTAATTATGATTTTTAATTGATTAAATTTTTTAAACCAATTTTTAAATTAAATAATAATTTTTTTTATTCCTGCTTTGAATTTATATTCCGGGATAATTTTATACCCTGGATATATTCCATGGGATCCTTAATTGTGGGGTATACCCCGGTGGAGTATGAAAATAAAAAACTCATGACTGTATTAAGAGGAGTGTTTTAATTAAAAATTACAATTAACTTCATTAAGAACATTTCACTGCAACATCTCAATAATTCCATTCCAATACTCTCATTCCATACTTAATACCACCCATCAATAATTCACTTGGATAATTATCAACTAACTGTAGGTGACATCTTTGGAAGTTCGAGGTATATGCAGTATCTGTGGTCAGCCAGGTAAGATGTATACTTGTTCACTTTGTGGCAGTCTGGTTTGTGGGAAATGTTTTCAATGGAAAAAGGGAGTATGCAAGCGCTGCCAAGGAGGATTGAAAGTCCACTAAATATCTGCCCATAACCCTGCAATCGTTATAAATATTATATGAAATATAATAAGGATAAATCATGGGAATTTAAAAATAAGACAACACCATGATTTAAATATTGATAACTCAAGCTATAGATAATTGGGATATTGATATTAGTTATTATTGATTTAACTCAAGCAATATGCTTCTTATTTGTATGGAATAAAAATCACTACAATTTGATAAAACAGTTATAAATGGAATGATGTTAATGGTAATCAAACAGGAAAAAGAAAACTTAATAAACTTATTGAAAGCTAATCAGGTTATTAAATTTGGTAAATTTACTCTTTCCTCCGGCAGGGAAAGTGATTACTATGTGGATATGAAAAAAGCCATCACCGACCCCCAGATCCTCTCCCAAGTGGCAAAAATTATATCTCATTTGGTCAGTGCTGATGATATTGACCTGGTGGCTGGACCTGCTCTGGGAGCTGTGCCCATTGCAACGGCAGTGGCCCTGCAATCAGGCATACCAATGCTCATGGTTCGCAAAGAAAAGAAGGATTATGGAACATCCCAACTTATTGAAGGCGAATTAAAAGAAGGAAATAAGGTTATAGTTGTTGAAGATGTTACAACCACTGGTAATTCTCTTTTAAAAGCTGTTAAAGCTGTTCAGGATAATGGGGGCATTGTGGAGAGAACCTTCGTGGTAGTGGATCGGGAAGAAGGAGCTGTGGATGAATTGAAGAAGGAAGGAATAATTTTAGAACCACTGGTATCAATTGGTGATTTTAAATAGATTTTTTACAGTTTATTTTAATTCCAGTTTACTCCTTTTTTACCTAAACTTTAATCCTTTACCTAAAGTATACTCCATTTTACCCACATGTTATTTTTTTTAATTCCCACCAGTTTACCATTTTTCCACAATTTTTCTGGAGTGAACCTAGTTAATCCTAATTAAATTTTTAATCTTAATTTGAAGTTGTTAATCTATAATCTAATTCAACTGGTTGAATATCATTGTTTCATGTGTTTCACCAGATGCCCCATTTCTGGTTTTATTATTCTCATTCCCAGTTGAACTGCGTTAGGAGAACCAGGTAATGCTACCAGCAGTGTTTCATTCCAGACCCCTGCTGTTGCCCGGGTCATTATAGCTCCAGTTCCCAGTTCTTTATAAGTTTCAGCCCTGAAAATTTCCCCAAAGCCAGTTAATTCCTTATCAAAGAGAGGGGTGATGGTTTCAATGGTAATATCCCGTTTCCCAATTCCAGTACCCCCAGTGCTGATAATGATTTCAGCACCCTGATTTTGAATCTTTTCCAGGGTTTCCAACAGTTGATGGGCATTATCTGGTATAACCTGGTATGCCACTATTTCATGTTGGTCTTCCAATGAGTCCTTTATAATCTTACCTGAAAGATCCTCCGGATTGGAAACAAAATTTGGATTCATAATTTTAGAAGAGTTAAATTTTGAGTCGCTTAAAGTGATTATTCCAACTTTTACCTTTAGTGGGCTGTGTTTTTTATGTTCTTCCATGGTTCTACTTTTCATATTCCACCTTTTTTTTTGCTTGTAAGTTTTAGATAATCCAGGTTATATAGTAATATTTAGAGGGAATACTAATTTATTAATGATGGTAAGTTAAGTAAAAAAATAAATCATTTAAAGCCCAGTCACTTAAAAAATTCAGGGAGACTGTGATTCTCAAATCATCAAATAAAACAAATATAAAGAGTTAATATAATCTTTAGTGCAAGGGAGGGCATTAGGTCCAATTCGGAGGCGGTTTTTCATAGGCGAAAAATTGTGAATGGAATCTAATGCCACCCTCCCTCAACAAATAATCTGTTGTTTTAGTAACATAAAAACATTTCTCCTGAGTTAAGTGGAAGTATCAAAACCGGTTTAAATTTGATTAATAATTAAATAATCACTTAAGATTATTTTTATTTAAAAATAATGGATTTAGGATGATTGTTTAAATTTTGGTAATAATAAATTTAGGGCACTATCATTGATAAGGTCCTATTTGAGAGTTTAGGGTGAACATTATGAAGGAGAAAGTTTATGTTCTGGATGCATCCGGAATTTTTGGGGGTTTTATTTCCTCAAAACACAAAAACATCACAAGCAGTACGGTTATATCTGAAATTAAAGATTTGAAGTCCCAACTAGCCCTGCAATCTGCTTTGGATCATGATAATATTATCATTAAAGAACCGGATTCGGGTGCACTTAACCAGGTTCAAGGTGCAATTGAAAACTCTGGAGATATTTTAAGATTATCTGAAGTGGATAAGACTGTAGTGGCCCTAGCAGTAAGTCTCACTAAAACTTATAGCCCCACAGTAGTCACTGATGATTATTCCATACAGAACATCCTTAAAATTCTAGAAATCCCTTACAGAAGTGTTTTAACAGAAGGAATCAGAGAGATATATGGATGGATCAAAATATGCAGAGGTTGCAGAAAGAAATATCCCTCCAATTATCAATGGGAGGATTGTGAAATTTGTGGGGCAGCTGTTTATCGTAAAAGAATCAAAAAATAATCGAATTGCCTGATTGGAATTAAAATAATCATCTGATTGGAATTAAGTTTATTCATACATTCATGTCTAAAAACGAATTCATCATTTCTAAAGGGATTAAAATTCAAAAAAATGATTCCATGATCGGTATATTCCAATGATTTGTATATTCCAATGATCTGTAAATAAAAAGATTTTAACTTCAATAACCGAGTTTCCTTAATTTTTGAGGTAATTATAATAAACATTGCGATTCTAAGGTGAACTAATGAAAATGATGAATATTGGTGTAGTGGTACATGGACCCGAAATTGTGGATTCAGGTTATGCCCTGAAGTTCCTTGATTTTCTGGAGGATTATGGTACAGTTCGGGCCAGATTAGGTGGTACCATGGGAAGAACTGCAGTTATCGATGCTCATCTGGAAGATAAGATCGATATCAGTCAGAAACTATTCCCCAGCCAGTCAGTGGACAAGTTCAATGATGAAGAATGTGATGTTATATTCCTCATTAACTATGGTAAATCCAGTGTAACTGGTCATGCCTTTGGATACAAGGTTTACCATAACTGTCAGGGTCAACCACCCCTTATCCAAATGGAAAGGCCTGGGGAAGAAGATGGTAGTGTGGTGGCCTGGAGGGAAGATCTGGGAAATTTGGCAGAAGATATTGCCAAAAAGATGGTTCTGCAACTGGTAACTCCAGAAACGATTAAAAATCGTCTATTTTCAGAAGATCCCTGCCATGAAGTGTCCACTACATTGTGCCGAAAAATTGCAGGTGTGTCTCCTGAAGAGAACATATTCGTCAATGGAATAGTAGTTGGAAAATCAACCTCATCTGATGTGGCTATTGTAGCTGAAAATGGAATGATAACTCAGATTATAGGGGGAAAACTCAAGGAACATGGGGCGGAAAAACTGGGACCCATTGAACTTGGAAAAGCCATTGTAAAAACAGGTTTGCTGAGGAAATCCAGAGTTAAACCTCGAATACTGAAATCTGAAAATTCCAAGGTCACTTTCACGGTTTCGTATCTTAACCATGCTGCTGAAGATATTTACCGGTTGAAAAATGCAGACATGGTGGTCACAGTGGGTGATGACACCACACTGGTTGCTGCAGACATACTTTATCGCTTTAACGTTCCCATAATCGGTATAACCGATGGGGATCTGGATAAAGTTGTTGAAGAAGGTTTTAAAGCTGAAGGTTCTATGATAGTGGAACTTGAAAGTGGTTGGGATGATTTGGTGGGTGATAAAATCTTTTCAGAACTTTTCCACCATGAGGAGTCCATAGAAATAGAAAATATAGAAAATTTTAAAAGTAAATTGCTACAAATTATTAGTAACATGACCCGCCAATATCAGGTTAAGTAAGTTGATTATTATAAAAAACCTGAATTAAAAACATTAGATGTATTGAATTATTATATATTAACAGAATTATTATAAATTAAAATATTAATATGGAACTCTTAAATTTTTAACTAATAATAGGGGTGCACTCTTGGATTTAAAGTCACTTGTTGATTCTATACGGAGTTTTGAAGGCATTACTCGTAAAAATCTCATAAAAGACGTAACTGGGCTCCTTGAAGAGACTT
Source organism: Methanobacterium formicicum DSM 3637 (assembly GCF_000302455.1). Lineage (NCBI taxonomy): Archaea > Methanobacteriati > Methanobacteriota > Methanobacteria > Methanobacteriales > Methanobacteriaceae > Methanobacterium > Methanobacterium formicicum. The sequence goes on along the minus strand of NZ_AMPO01000007.1, from coordinate 135,613 downwards.
ATAACATTGCAGGACGGACTCTTCTTGGTTTTGGTGATGATGCATCTGCCCTGGAAATTGGTAACAACCAGGTAATCCTCATGGCTGCAGATGGAATGTGGGGAAAACTAATGGAAGCTGATCCATGGTGGGCAGGGTACTGTTCCGTACTGGTAAATGTCAACGACATTGCAGCCATGGGTGGAATACCCATTGGAATGACCAACGTCCTCTCAACTCAAGATAAAGATATATGCAACCAGATCATGGATGGAATTAATGAGGGTGTGAAAAAATTTGGAGTACCCATGGTAGGGGGTCATGTTCATCCAGACGCACCATACAACTCCCTTGATGTGTCCATAACCGGTATCATGAACCGCGAAGATGTCATAACCAGCTGCGGTGCCAAACCAGGAGACAAGGTACTGGTGGCAATTGACCTGGACGGTGTTATACACCCCCAGTTCCACCTGAACTGGGATACCACCACCATGAAAAGTGCCCAACTGGTTCAAGCCCAGATCATGGCCATGAATGAACTTGCACAAAAACACCTCTTAAGCGCTGGAAAAGATATAAGCAATCCAGGCACTATTGGAACACTTGGAATGCTCCTGGAAACCTCAAATGCAGGGGCTACAGTGGAACTGGAACTCATACCCCGTAACACAGATGTAAACTGGGAGGACTGGCTTAAACTTTACCCTGGCGCAGGATTCGTGCTCACTGCAGAGGAAGATAATGTGGAAGAGGTCGTGAAAATTCTGGAAAAAGTTAACATAAGCACTGCAGTTGTGGGTAGTATAATATCCGATAAAAAATTATATTTAACGTCTAATGGTAATAAAGAGGTCGTTTTTGACTTTTATTCTGATAAAATCACTGGAATACATGATGAAAAGCCCTAGGAGGGTAATCTAATGCTGGTGAAGATCAATGATGAAGAAATAGAACTCCCTGAAGGATCAACAATACAGGATGCCATCGATGCAGTGGGGGCTCCCTATCTGTCTGGATGTGTCCTGGGACTGGTTAAGGGGACTGAAGAAGTAGAAAAACACGTTAATAAGTACAGTCTGAAAACCAACAAAGGGAGCATTATTATTGAAATACTGGAAAAAGCTCCTGAGAATCTGGTTTCAACCTGGAAAAAGCGTTACAGGGAATTTTCTAAAATGGGAGTACGCTGGACCACCTCCCAGGAAGTGGCTGTGGGGCCCCTACAAACAGACCTCACTCCCAGCAGGGAACAATACCGTTACCATCGTTGGGATGTTCTTTTCAGCCTTTCAGGATTCACTGCAGATGCCACTCACCTCATATTTTCCATAGCAGAACACGAAGCCACTTATGGTGCACCTGAAGAGAATAGGGGAGTATTTGCCCGGGTGGTTGGTGGTAAAAGAACCATACTCAAACTCACCGATGATGATGAGGTATTGGAAGTAAAACCAGTCCTGGAAAGGGAGAGCATTGTTAAAAGTGCAGCAATCACCAACATGGAAACCATCCTGGAAGAAGGCAACCAGATATCCACCTATGTAAAGGTTAAACCCAACCCTAAATCTCCTCAATCAGTGGAACATTTCTATGCACTCCAAGATTCCGGAAAATTACGTGTTGATTACGATTCTAACACATTCATAGGATTCTATGCATTACAGGGACTTGAAAAAGAACCTGAACAAATTGAACAGCGTAAAAGAGGTACCATAACCCTTCGTAATAAAGGTAAAGGTGTGGGTCGAGTTTATATCTATCGGGAAGACAGGGTTTCCACACCCACCCATAGTGTTCTGGGAAAAGTGGAAAAAGGGATGCAATTACTGGACATGGCAAGTTACAATGATGAAGTAACCTTTAAAACATCGCCGGAGAGAATAATGACTCTTTCAATGACTCAAAAAGAGGCAGAAGAGTTTTTAAAAGAAAATGGAGTTAAGCAGATCCGTGAAGGTTTGGAAGATGATCATGCAGTGGTTGTTAGCCAGGAACCTTACTTTACAATGGAGATCATTGATAAAGGAGAGGTTAAAACCTTTGGCATTCCGGAAGAAGACATTGTTCACATTGAACTGGACAATTTATCCCCTCGTTCTGAGTGGTACTTCCAGAAAATAACAGGACTTTTAGATTCTCCAGTAGGATCTTTAAATGTACATTTTGCCTTCCCGGGGATGAAATTAGTAATGTTTAAATCTTCTCCTAAAGAATCTAAAGGATTAATACCTGAAAACACACCTACGGATTTGGTAGAAGCAGGGCAAATAGGTATTACCAATATGTCCCGCCGCCATGTAGGAATGATGGGGGTACGTTTCGAGGATAACAGTGAATTTGGACCTACTGGTGAACCATTCCAGGGAACCAACATCATTGGAAAGGTGGTAAGGGGATTGGAGAATTTGGAAAAATATAAAGAGGGGGACACCATCTATGTCACCAGACGATAATAAAGTAACCCGGATGATTATACTGGGACCTAAAGCCCAGTTAAGCCAGAGTGAATTATTGGGTAAATTACACATGCTGGAATTACCACTCACCATTAAATCCACCTGCTACGGGGCAGTGATTCATGGGGAGAAAGAAGTGGTATGGGATGCAATTAATAAAATTAGGGGTATAGATCCCTCCAATATTTTCACCAAAGAAAGAGGATTTAAACCTGGAGATCCCAGGAGATGCCGTGCTAAAAGAGGGGCTGCCAGGGAAGGATTCCACCAGCTGGAAAAAGAGTACGAACTCTTAGAATATGTCTGTGATGCCCTTGAAAACCCACGAAAGGTTAGTTTAAAAGAACCAGAGAAAGTTAAACCTGATGAATTTAAAAAAATAGCCCAGGAGTGTGAAAAATGAATATCAATGCATCATCCACTGGAGAAGAGATAGCACCAATGGCATTAGCCATCCATAACCTGGTAAATGGCCTGCCACTTACCATGCGCACCCTTAAAAATCCAGGGGTACGCATAGAAGATGGTGAAATTTTGGATTATAACTACACCGGTCCTCTCCTGGAAAAAGTCCTGGGAAGTGGTGAAATCACCCATGAAATTCCTCAAACTGGAATTTACAAGGGCACACCAGTGGTAACAGTCCCAGTTGTTGAAGAAGGAGATGTTATAGCTGCTATAGGTGTGGTGGATGTAACTCAAGGAATCTACAGTGATATAATGGAAATTACCAAAAGACCAGAAGAATTAAATGAATCAAGAGGTGGTTTATAGTGAAAATAGCTGTTTTCCCACCTAACTCACTGATACTGGCAGACATGGTGGAAAGGAGGGGTCATGAACCACTGGTTGTTCAAAAAGAAATCCGTAAAAAGGTCACAGATCCAGAAATAGATTCACCGCCATTTAACATCACCGAAAATGAGCCGATTCAGGGCCTAAAATATGCTGCTATTGAAGTTCCTTCTGGTATAAGGGGTAGGATGGCTATTTTTGGACCTATCATTGAAGAAGCTGAAGCAGCCATAATAATGGAGGATGCTCCCTACGGCTTTGGATGCATTGGGTGCGCTCGTACCAATGAACTTTCCATGTATTTCCTTCGTAAACGGGGAATTCCAGTTCTGGAAATACATTATCCTGAAACCAGGGATGAAACCATGGAAGTGGTTAACAAGATCAACACTTTCTTAGATGGCTTAGACCAATCAAAGGAAACAGATGAATCGGATAAAGAACCTGACCAGCAAGGGGATGAATAAAGTGGTTAAAATAGCTCAAATTTCATGTGGAACTGATTACAGTGGTGTACAGAAGGAGATAGAAAAAGCTGCCGCCACCTTCGGAGCAGAAATTACAATCCCTGAAGCAGACCTGGATTACATTGATGAAGCATACCATAAATTCGGATTCAACGTAGCCTCAAGCAGTGTACGATTAATGATTGCCCGAGCCATGTCACTGGTAGAAGGAAAATCCGATGCAGATGCAGTATTCATAGGGTCATGCTTCAGGTGCGCAGAGGCAGCACTGGTTAGAAACGAACTGAGACGTTTCATACAGCAGAACACCCACCTTCCTGTGGTTACATATTCTTTCACCGAACGAACCAAGGCTGATGAACTCTTCATTAGGATGGAAGCACTCTCCACCATCGTGGCTCGTAAAAGTTTACTGGCCAGGGAAAAACAGGAAGGACTCACCCTGGGTATTGACTCTGGTTCTACCACTACTAAAGTGGTGTTGATGGAAAATAACAAGATTTTGGGCACTGGCTGGTTACCAACCACCGATGTTATTGCCAGTGCTAATGAAGGAATGGAACAGGCCTTTGAAGGTACTGGTTACAAACTGGACGATGTTGATGGAGTGGGAGTAACCGGTTACGGTAGGATAACCATTGGTAAACACTTAGATGCCGGACTGATACAGGAAGAACTCTCAGTTAACTCTAAAGGAGCAGTTTACCTGGCAGGACACCAGCAAGGAGAAGCAACAGTTCTGGACATAGGTGGTATGGATAACAAGGTTATCACAGTTAACGATGGAATACCAGATAACTTCACTATGGGTGGAATTTGTGCAGGAGCATCAGGAAGATTCCTTGAAATCACCTCCAGAAGGTTAGGTGTTGATATCAGTGAACTGGGATCCTTAGCCGTTAAAGGTAACTACAGAAGAGCAACACTTAACAGTTACTGTTTGGTGTTTGGAATTCAGGATCTGGTAACATCCCTGGCTGCCGGTTCCACCCGGGAAGACGTGGCAGCAGCAGCCTGTCATTCGGTGGCAGAACAGGTATATGAACAGCAATTACAGGAAATTGATGTTCGAGAACCCCTTATCCAGGTTGGAGGAACCAGTCTTGTAAGTGGGCTGGTGGAAGCAGTGAGTGAGGTTCTGGGAGGAATTAACGTCATTGTACCTGAATATTCACAGTACATTGGTGCAGTGGGATCTGCTTTACTGGTATCCGGATTAGGGGATAGAAAAGATTTCGGGGCTAAAAGTTTGTAGGGGAATATAAATGCAAGTAGAATGCTACGATGAGAGTGGACGAGAAGTCTACGACATGATCCTCCGGCAGATACTCCAGGATGTTCAGATAGGTCGTGCTATCAAGGATATCCGGATTTATATTGATCCCCGTGAACCAGTATTTATAATTGCACTCCAGTACTTGAAAACAGCACCACCGGTGGTAATGGAGGATATTGCAGAATATAAATATGATAAAGAAGCTAATGAAGGTTTTTTACAGATTAAGGATGAAAAATATCTTCCTGATCTTCTTAAAAAACTCTGGGAACTTGAAGGACGAAATAAAATACACCAGCCCAGCCGTTACGAAGTTATAATTGATGATCCTCAGATTAAACTGGAGGGTTTGGTTGTCAATGACCCTGAAGAAAACCTCAAAAAGAAGATCTACGATGCCCTATTCCGCATAATTCCAGAAGGGTTCAGGGTAATGGAACACTACTCTGAAGGCAATATCATTGCCTTAACCTGTTCAGATGAATATATTAAGGAAGAATATCTGGAAAAAACTAGGGAAATTGTTAAAGAAATGGAAAAAAACAAAAGACCCTATGATGCAAGGCTCAAATCTCCTGAAAAAAGAGGAGTACCAGAAAATTCAAGATCCAAAGTATCTAAAAACCTTAATAAGAAGTATTCGGAGTGAAAAATCTTATTTTCAGCTAATCTGTGATGATTAGCTGTGTAAATTTAACTCAAATCAAAAAATAATTGTTATTTCCAAGGTGAAATGAATTAATTGTTATTTCAAGGTGAAATGATCATTATATCTGGATAGCAGATGATCTTTTAAGGTATCAGATGATCGTTTCATGTAACAACTGATCATTATAAATCATATGATGAATTTACATATAATCCCATAATTTAATACCCTAATTTAAATATAATAATTTAATAAGTTCAATCTTAAAGATTCGTAGATTCTCAAAGGATTGGAGGAATTGATTTATGAATGAATCCAAATTCGCCCATATAACCCGCGTACACCCATGTTTTAATGAAAAAATGCATGATAAGGTGGGAAGAGTTCATCTGCCCATCGCACCTCGCTGTAATATACAGTGCAACTTCTGCACCCGTGAACTCAACAAATGTGAGCATCGCCCCGGTGTATCCTCCAGGATCATGACTGTGGAAGAAGCAGTAACCCATGTGGCCAAGGTCATCAAGGAAATGCCCATCAGTGTGGTGGGAGTAGCTGGACCCGGAGATGCTCTGGCTAATCCTGAAACACTGGAATTTTTCCGAATAATTGATAAAAAATTCCCTGACCTCATCAAATGCATGAGTACCAACGGTTTACTACTGGCAGATCTGGCTGAGGAAGTGGCTGAGGCCAAAATCAGTACAATCACCGTCACAGTCAATGCCATAGACCCTGAAATCGGTGAAAAAATATACTCCCGGGCAGTCTATGATGGTAAGGTCTACGAAGGAGAAGAAGCCTTTAAAATCATCTCCCAGAAACAGCTGGAGGGAATAGAAAAGGTTTCCAAACTGGGAGTGGTGGTTAAGGTCAACAGCGTCCTCATACCCGGGCTCAACGATGAACACATCGAGGATATTGCCAGGGAAGTTAAAAAACGAGGAGCCAGTCTGATGAATGTCATACCTCTCATACCATTACATAAAATGAAAGACTATCCCAAACCTGGATGTGAAGAACTTTCAACAGTAAGGGATAATGTTGAGGAAGTACTACCTGTCTTCAGGGCCTGTACCCAGTGCCGTGCTGATGCTTATGGAGTTCCTGGAAAAGAGGACAAACACTTGGACATGACCCCCGCCAGCCATTACTAGGGATTACCAAAAATCCCTGAAACATTTTTTTATTTTAACGTTTAAAAAAACATTTTTTTATTTATCATCAGCAGAATGTTAATCAAAATGGTTTTATTGCCATTTTCATATTTTTAATACATTTCATAGATTGATACCAATTAATTAGATTTTATATTTAGAATTTAAACTCTCTACACTAATATAACTGTCAAGATGGAGTGAATTTAACATGAAAACCATGTACTGGAAGGATGACCTTCTCTGCTTATTAGATCAGACTCTCTTACCTCATGAAACTGAATACCTTATTTGTGGAACGTATCAGGATGTAATTAATGCCATTAAAACCATGGTAGTTCGAGGAGCACCTGCCATAGGTGTGGCCGCTGCATTTGGAATGGCACTGGCTTACCTGGCTGATGAAGATATGGAAAAAGCTGCCCAGGAGATGAAGGATGCCCGTCCAACTGCAGTGAACCTGTTCTGGGCAGTTGATCGGGTCATGGCATCAGATGATCCCCTAACAGAAGCACTACTCATGTATGAGGAAGATATGGATACCAACCGGCGCATGGGAATGCACGGAGCCACAGTGATTGATGAAGGAGATACAATTTTGACTCATTGCAACGCTGGGGCTCTTGCCTGTGTGGATTTCGGCACAGCGCTGGGGGTTATTCGTGCAGCCAACCAGGAGGGTAAAAATATCAGTGTGGTGTGTGATGAAACCCGGCCAGTACTCCAGGGAGCACGGCTAAGTGTCTGGGAAATGCAACAGGAAAATATACCAGTGAAACTGATAGTGGATGGTGCCGCCGGCCGCCTGATGCAGGAAGGACAAATAAACAAAGTGGTTATAGGTGCAGACAGAGTTGCTAAGGGAGGAATTGCCAACAAGATCGGGTCACTCATGGTGGCACTGGCAGCTAAACGATTTAATGTACCATTTTACGTGGCTGCACCCAAAAGCACCTTTGATCATGAAAACAGTATCTACGATATAGAAATAGAAGAACGTGACCCTGAAGAAGTATTGGGCTTTGCAGGGTGTCAGGCAGCACCTTGGGGAACTGAAGTGAGGAATCCATCCTTTGATGTTGTTCCCAGTGACCTCATAACTGGTATTATAACTGAGGATGGGATACTGGATCCTTTATGAATGGGCTTGTTTTATCTTTATAAGTTCCAGTAATCCTTTTATTGTTTATTTTATTCGTTTATTTTATTCATATTTTTTATTAGTTCAACATTATAGTTTTACTCTCAAAATTAGTTATTAATTTACCTTAATCCCATATTCTATTCATCCATTACTTTCTAATTATCAGTCAATCTCTTTGATAAGTCACTAAATGGTTCAGTTATATCTACACCTGCCAGTTTTCCTATGGCTTGAAAAAATTCATCTGTGGATTTTTCTTTTAAACACCAGCTTTTACAGGAAATTCTATGGGTGTCCATTATTATTTTCAGCTGCCAGATATCTCCTTCTATCTGGATGTTTTCCGGGAGGATATCTTCTTTAACTGAACCCTTATTTTCCTTAGATAAATCTTCTTCATGAATAATGTTTTCATTTATTACCGAATCACAGTCACAGTTAACATCTGCGCATTGGCAATGTTCTTCTTCATGATCCTCCTCACATGAGTCTTCCGCAGCTTCACCCCGCCATTGACATTCATCCCAGTCCCAAATCCCACACTGGTTTAATTCATCCCAGAATTGTTCCCATTTTATTTCTTCTGGAATTGAGACCATGGTAAGATATTCATTCTTTTCGGAAAGATGAGAATCGGCTTCTGAAAAAAAGAAAAGCCTCCCATCCACTAATTTAAGGGAGTTGTGCCCTCCCTCTGCAAAGCTATACTCCACTTCAAATTGTTGGGGCAATGAATTTTTGTTTTCCATTTTATCCACTATATATTAGACAATTGAGCTATTTAGACAATTGAGCTATTCTTATAAAAATTGAGATTAATCTATTATAAGCCTTATATTTTTGTTACTGTATCTTTACTATCTTTGATAACGTTATCAATTCTTTTTTCACTGGATACGGGCATCAATGGCTACATGCCAAACCTTTGGACTCCGGGATTTGACCTTCCGCATATCCAGTACTTCCACCTGACGGGGGTAAGCAGCTTTTTTAATTCTTTCTACAGGGTCTTCAAAATCCCGGCTGAACTGGTAATAATTTAAAGTTCCCCCTGATTTTAAATGATTCACTGCCACGGGAAGAAACTCACAGGCAGTGCCAGGCAGATTCATGATAATCCTGTCTGCTTGAACATCCAAATCCTTTAAAACTGTGGCCACATCTCCTAAAAGTGGTTTAACTTTACCCTGCACCTTATTTAATTTTATATTCTCTTTAAGGTAGTGGATTGCTGCAGGATTAATGTCTACAGCATAAATAGTTATACTTTTAAGTTTTGACCTTCTGGCGATGTTCATGGCAAAGGGTCCTACCCCTGTGAACATGTCAATAATTACCTCGCCATCTTGAACCTCATCACCAATGATCCTTCTTTCTGTGGCCAGACGGGGACTGAAGTAGACATCTTTCACGTCCAGCATTATGCGGGAATCATATTCACGGTGGATGGTTTCAGAGTCATCTTTCCCTGCAAGGTGTTCCAGCTCACGGGTACGGATAACACCCTTAATTGCACTTTTTTTACGGTAAACAGACCTTCTCTTGGTGAACTTTAAAGCGGCCTCTCCAATGAGATATTTTTCTTCTTCCAGGTCTTCGGGAATCTCCAGGATAACCACGTCCCCTATGATATCAAATGATTTTTTAAAGTCCTCCATCTTCTCAGGAGGTATCTTTCCCTGGAGGAAGTCTTCCATGTTGCGAGGTCTTTTCTTAAGTTCTTCAAATTCAGTTTCAACAAGGTCACCCTGGAAAAGCCCCATTTCTTTTATTAGATCAGTATCTGGTTCGGTATTTAAGGGGAAATAAACATAATCCTCAGAACGCTTTATCTTCCAGTTATGATCCAGTAAATATTTCTCCTGTAGAAACAGTCGGATGTGGTTGGCTTCTTTTTTAGGGACCTTTAATCCAATCATGAAATTCCTCTAAACTTTCTATTACTTATTCCCATAATACTATTAAATGCAATTTTTCTAATAATCATTACCTGTAATTATTCTTATAATATTTTTAGGACCTAGATTTTCTTGTTGAAAGATGGATTTAAATTCTAGTTTTTTCATATTTTATAAACTACTTGACAATTAATTCCTAAAATACAATTCAATTACATTCCCTAAAGATAATAGCACTTATAAACTGTTAAATTTAATTATTAATGCATATAAAGATTTATTTTACGAAGAAAATAAAACATCACTTAAATCTATCCTAAATGGATCTAAAAATCCATTTCCACACTGTAAAGCTTTTCCACCCTTTCCACATGGATCTGGTAGGCATCTTCCTCAGTTATGAGACCTGAATTTATCAGTTTTCTGGTTCTTCTGGGAACTGTTCTGGGCCCCATGACAGCACCGGGCCGGGTGCGATCATCCAGGTAATCAGTTTCCATCAGGAAAGTTTTACCCTTCTTTAAAGCTTCCCGCATCACATCTCCACTGGCAATGAGTGATGGAGTGAGTCCATGGTTTTCTTCAGGTAGAACCATCGGCCCTGAGAAATGTTTTATAACCTTATTTTTCTTTAAACCAGCTTTACTGGCCATTTCCGCAAATTCATTAAACTGTTCTTCTGTAGAAGTTTCAGTGTGCAGTTGCACCGGGCAGTCTGCTTCCCTGGCCAACTCCATGGCATAGACCATTAGGCGGTTGTGTACTTCCATCTCTTCAGAAGAGACAGGGTAATGTGGTCTGCCTATTTCACCAATTCCCACTGCTTTTTTTTCCATCACCATTTGCTGGGCTGTTTCCAAAGCTCCCCTCATGAGTTCCTCTGCATGGGACAGTTCCATTCCGGCTTCTAATCGGCGGCTGAGCTCGGCAGGATGGGCTCCCACCACTGCAAATGCCTTAACCTCAGTTTCCCGGTTGATCTCATCCACGTAGCCTACCACCAGTTCCATTGCCTCAGCAAAGCTGCACTGAGGACTCACGGTCCAGGTAGGTTTGTTGGGAATGATCATGGCAGTTCCACCGGAACGATGAAACTTTGATGCTATTTCCAGGGGCCCTTCACCGTTTACAGGGTCCACGTGTATATGGTTATCGGTGGATGGTATGTTATCCATGGTAATTATCTCCATTAAGAATCATTTAAGGAATTTATATTTTAAACCAATATTTTAGATTAGGATTTCATTTTAATTACATATTCAGTAACCGAGTTCCCTCATCAATGCTGTTTCAAATACTTCAACAGGTGGGTTTATGCCTGTCCAGATGCGGAATGCCCCTATTCCCTGGTAAATTAACATTTTAGTCCCGTGAACTGTCGTTGCACCAACCTTGCCTGCCTCACGGAGAAGGCCAGTTTCAAGGGGGTTGTAGACAATATCATTCACCACCAGATCAGAATGCATCATATCACTTGTCACCACTGGCTTATCATCCTGATGGGGGTGCATTCCCACTGGTGTGGTGTTAATCAGTACATCGGTATCCTCAAGTTCAATTCCGAGTTCATCATCCAATCCTAAACAACCTAATGAAGTGTTAAATCTTTCTTTCAGATCATCTCTTAAGTTGCAGGCTTTTTCCCTGGTTCGGTTGGCTATTAAAACTTCTCCCACCCTACTCAGAAGTAACTGGAATGATATTGCACGTGCTGCACCACCTGCCCCAATTATGATTATTTTTTTATCCTGGACTGATGTAGTTTCTTCAATGGCCTTCACCGCACCAAAACCATCAGTGTTATAACCAACAGCTTTGTTTTCTGTGAACTTCACTGTGTTCACTGCACCTATCAGCTCTGCAGCTTCATCCAGTTCATCCAGGTAGTTAATAACTTCTATTTTATGAGGTATTGTCAGGTTAAGGCCCTTGATTCCCATGGTTCGTGCACCTTCAATTGCAGAAGCCAGGTTTCCCCGTTTAACATGGAAAGGGACATACACATAGTCCAGTTTAAGTTGATGGAATGCAGCATTATGCATGGGTGGGGATAAGCTGTGTTCTACAGGATCTCCCATTATTCCCACTAAGCCGGTTTTTCCAGTTATCAATTTATATCACCTATTAGTTAATTAGGAAACCGTTTATATTCATTTTTCGCTTAGAAAGATTATTTTTAAATTACTGCTCAAACATCCCCTTAATCATTAAAAAATAATTATAACAGTTTATATCTAAATATTATTTATATAATAAACTTATATCAATATTTAGACTATTTTAAGATTTTAATTAACATAATAAACGTTCTAAAATGAAACTTTTACTACAGATCCGATGAAATAGGAATAGAAAATAATAAATAATACTTTATTATAATTATTTATAATAATATTACTAAATGTGATCCCTTTAATCTAAATAGAGAATGAGGGGGTGTAACTTCATGGCAAATATTAAGAAGATTTTTGTTTTCATAATCCTTCTTACAGTGTTAACCCTGGTTACAGGAACGGTTTCAGCTACCAATACTACTGAACTAGTTAGTATCCATACCAATGGGAGCCAATCCGCTAATGGTTACAGTTATGAACCATCCATCAGTGCAGATGGCCATTACATAGCATTTTCTTCCAATGCAAATAATCTCATAGATAACGATACCAATTATTGTTCTGATATATTTGTCAGGGACCGTCTCTTAAACATCACCGAAAGAATTAGTATTTCCAATACCGGGGAAGAAGGAAATGGAGATAGTTATGAACCTTCAATTAGTTCTGATGGTCGTTATGTAACTTTTACATCATACGCATCTAATTTAGTAAGTAATGATGTTAATGGGTATAGAGACGTTTTTGTCCGGGATAGGCTACTAAATGTTACCCAGCGTTTAAGTGTTTCCAGCACAGGGGAAGAAGGAAATGGAGATAGTTATGAACCTTCAATTAGTTCTGATGGCTGTTACGTAACCTTTTATTCATATGCCAGTAATCTAGTGGAAAATGACACTAATGGTGTCAATGATATTTTTGTTTACAACCGACTTCTAAAGACCATTAAACTCATTAGCATTTCATTTAATGGTGAAGAGGCTAACTCAGATAGTTATGAACCTTTTATCAGTACAGATGGTAATTTCATTGTTTTTACATCATATGCCAGTAATTTGGTTGAAAATGATACTAATGACGCATCTGATGTCTTTGTTTTCCATCAAAAATTAAACACAATTAAAAGGGTTAGTGTTTCCTTTGATGATGGAAATGGAAATAATGATAGTTTTGAACCATGTATTAGTTCTGATGGCCGTTACATAGCATTTTCATCATTTACCAGTAATCTAGTGGAAAATGACACTAACATCAGGGATGTATTCATATTCGACCAGATATCGGGAGTTACTGAAAGGGTAAGTATATCCAATGCTGATGAAAAATCCATCGAAAATAACTATAATCCATCCATAAGTGGTGATGGACGTTATGTGGCATTTGTATCAGGGAATACTAAGCCAGCTGTTAGTAAAAGTTTATCTAGCTTTGAAAATGAGGATGAAATTGTTGATATTTTTGTTTGTGATCTGTGGTCAAAAATCACCAGGAAAATTACTATTTCCAGCACAGGTGAAGAAGCAAATGCAAACAGTGAGGATCCAGTTATAAGTGGAAATGGACAGTATGTAGCATTCAGATCTTATGCCACCAACTTAGTTCAGGGATATGATAACGATTATGGAAACATTTTTGTCCATGATATTGATAATACAGCATCTATTTCTGCAGTATTGTATCCAGATATAGTAAAATCAGGGGACCAGATAACAGTAAGAGTTTATAGCCCAAATTCAGCCCATATAACAGTTTTGATCTTAGGTAAAACATTTGAAATGGATAAAAGAGCAGATGGGCAGTGGTACTTTACGTATGTAGTGCCAACTATTCCAGATGGAATTTATGATGTTTTATTAACTGCAACTGATGGTGCAGGTAATCAAGACGAAGTTAACCTTAAGTTTAATGTGGACAACAAACCTCCATTAATTTCCGCGACTGTTACTCCAAATTTGGTTAAATCAGAGGATTATATTTCTGTTGATGTACTTAGCAGCCCAGATACTATGGTTGTAACTGCTTTAATTTGTGGGGAAACATTTAATCTGTACAAACAGGATAATGGGTGGAATCTTGATTATGTTACTCCAAAACTTTCCGAGGGAAGCTATCCCATCTTTTTAACAGCAATGGACAAAGTTGGAAATCAAAATACAGCTTTAGTTAACTTCACAGTGGATAATGGACCTCCCACGATTTCAGGTTCACTTACTCCAGATACTGTGAAAACATACGATAATATTACAATAACTGCTATTTCTGATTTTGATGCTACCCATGTAACTGCATTAATCTTGAACCAAACCTATGATCTGATAAAACAAATGAATGGTACTTGGGTTCTTAGATATGAGGTCCCATACACTCCAGATGGCACTTATCCGATCATATTAACTGCTGTAGATAGTGCTGGTAATAGAAAGACTTTTCCCCTCAATTTCAATGTTTACAATCCATTAGATAATCAGGCCCCAGTTATCTCAGGAACGGTAACTCATACCAACAGACTCAATGATTTATTTACTGAAGAGCCACAAATTTATTTCCAAGCTTTTTCTGACCCTGATGTTGTTAGCATTACTGCATCTTTACTAAGATGGGAGTACAACCTTTATCGCCAGGAAGATGGCTCCTGGACAAGAGAGGGTGGTGGATGGTTAGAACAAGGCAACTACACTGTTTTATTTACTGCCAAAGACTGGTCAGGGAACCAGGGCTCCCAGTTAATTAACTTATGTGTTGAAAACATAATCCCCCTCATAACTCCAACTTTATCTTCTACCAAGATAAGATCAGGAGATTCTTTTGTTTTAACTGTTACTGTCAATCCTGATCCTGAGAAAGTTTATGTATCGACGCCATCCGGAGTTTTAGATCTACAAAAACAACTCGATGGGTCATGGAGCGTTGATTATACCGTACCAAACTTAAGTGATGGATATAAAGAGATTAATATCATTTGTTCATATGGAATTGGATGGATTTCTCTAATGTATACCAGATTAAGCACTGCAGAGAAATCGATTGGATTTATTGTGGATAACACCCCTCCTAATTTTTCAGAGTCTGTCACTCCCAATCCCATAAAATCTGGTGACCCATTAAAAATATGGGTTTCCTGTACAACTGGATCATATTACGTGCCAGACGATACAGCACAAGTTACAGTCACTGCTTTTGAAAATATTTTCAATCTGAATTGTCTTGGTAGAGGATCAGACTGGTTTAAATCAAACTCATTTAGTGACTGGAGTATAGAACTAATCGTCCCCAACCTTCCCGATGGAGTTTACCCAGTTTGGATAACAGCTACTGATGAAGCAGGTAATCAAAAGACTAAGATATTTAATTTAACTGTGGATAATACGCCTCCAGTAATAATTGGAAGTATAACCCCTAATATGGTGAATTCAGTTGATTTTGAGAACAGGAAAGAAATAATAACATTACAATCCTCATTGGACACTAAAGAGGTATATGCACTTCTAGCAGGGACCTGGACAACATTAAATTTTTACAATGGGAATTGGCTACTGGACTTCACCCTTCCACCAGTAATGGATATTGGTGATTACAAAATTCCAATAAAAACCATTGATTATGCTGGAAACATAGGAAGTGGTGCAATATATTTCACTGTTTTTGATAATTATGACATAAACTTGATTGGATTTTCCGAACAAAACAACGAAAATACTGGAAGTTCTGGTTCAACTGGATCAGACAGTTCAGGAACCTCGGGTTCAAGTGGATCTAATAATTCAGAACCCCCTGATTCAAATGGATCTAACAGCCCTGAACCAAATTCAGGCGGAACAAATAATCAAGGAAGTTCCACGGATTATCTTCCATGGATCATACTGGCTATCTTAATAATTCTATTATTTGTGCTTCTTGTCTTAATCTTTCCAATAATAGGAGTTATTATAATGGAATTGCTTTCATTAATTGTAGAAATTTTATTTTATACTCAATTACCACGTTTTTTATGGTTTATGTTCGAAGTCTTCTTTGCTTTAACTGATATTACCAGTGCCATAGGATTCTCATTTACAGCTATCGCAATATTCCTTGATGCTGCTGTTGGAAGTGGAGTAGGACTTATTGTTGGTTTAATCTTCGCATTTGCAGGTTTAGTTGTAGGTGAATTAGGCATGAGTTTGTTTGGATTAATAATATTAATATTAACACTATTTTTCACTTTGAGCAGTATTATAGAGAGTGGAAAAAAATGGTGGGATAATTTAATCAGTAGATTTTAAGTTAATATAATACTAAGATAGTAATTATTAATCAAGTGATAATATGAACTGGCGTAAAAGGTTGTTTCCAATTGAAGAAGTAATGGAAAAGAGAATAAAAAATGATCTGGAAATCCTTGAAAATGAGGATGTGCCAGGTTTAGATGATGTTATAAACAGTATAATCGATATCTCTACCTCAGGGCTTTACGACGAGTCAAGAAGGGTTTATGACTCAATTAAATCTAAGTTTTTTTGGTGGGAAAAAAGCATCCATAAAATGCCTGAAGATAGTGTTTATTTTCTTGCTCATGAAAATTTAGATTATATAGAATATTTGGATTTCATACCTTACAAATCAGTTGATCTAATTACTTTTTTCATGTTCGTATGTATGTACGATTTTATATCAATAAGGTATTCTATGACTATTAAAAGAGAACTGGACGACTTGGATGTCAGGAATGTTTATTTAAGTAAACTTGATGAACAGCTCATTTTTGGACTGGATAATTTTGACAAAATACATGATTGGCCCAATCCTACACCAGAATTTTTCAAAAAACTTAAAAAAATTAGATGGGAAAACAAAAATACAAAAAGATTTTCAGACACAATAGGACTTCTCAAAATACATCTAACTATCACTAGTATTGGTCTTCCAAAATACGCTCATTTTTCAGCAATAGAAAAGGCAGTTGTAGAATTAATCGCAGGCTGCAGTGCTTTCAAAGATAACAGGGAATTTATAAACAAAGAAGATGTAGTAATTGGATTCAAAACATATTTAAAACTTTTAAATACAGATGTGACAAAATACAGGGCCCCAAAAAGTCCAGAAAGTTATGAAAAAATTGGTGAAGGTTATTTGGTCTGTAATAAATGCAAAAAATACTACAAACTACAACCCAGCGAATCACCAGACGACTTCACCGATGAATGTGAATGTGGGGGAAAATTAGAATATTACACAGATATTAAATGGTTAATGGACAATAATGACTGAAAATTGAGGATAAATATGCACTCATAAATAAAAAATTATGAAATCCACTAATACTAAATCAAGGAAAACCTTAGGTGGATTAAGCGCATACATAACTGAGTTAGATTCCCTGCGGCCGCCTTCAAGATTTGGTCTTAGTTCTCAATCCTTTATTGTAACTATGGAGTTATTATTTAAGCAGCAACAAAAATCTTATTTTACAAAAAAGAACAACGAACTAAATCAGAAGGTTTCAAGACATATTCACGATTTTCGGACTGATACAAAAGTTGATTCAAAAGAAATGATACTACCTTTTGTTTTTTTATTCGTTGTAATGTTTTTAGCTATTACAATCGCGGATGGAATAACTGTTATTTATTCTCTAAGTATAATTCAAAGCCTTTTATCGGCAGTAATAGTTAGTTTACCTCTTTTATACATATATTTTTCATTTATTATTATGAACAGAAGGAGAGTTTTAGGAGAAAGACATAACGAAGAGATAAAAAGATCAGTACAATCATTAATTGAGTTTGGAGTCCAGTTCACCGAGAATAACCATCTAAATCAGGATCCATATCCTATAAAACTTCGTCACAATGATTACAAAGGTTTATCATATGAGAAAAGGGGAAATAATAATTATGTGGGGTTTTTTGAGAAATGAAACTGAATAAAAAGTTTCTCCTAGTGTTACTGGCCTTAATCTATCTTCTGGTTGTCCAGAAGATAATCACTTCGTACCTCTTTCCCACTACTGATTTTAACATTACCCTAAGCCAACTTAACCAGGAAATACTACCCTATAGAATTATTATTAAAATTGCAATCTTTTTAATTGCTTTGAGCGTACTGGTGGTTTTTGTGGTTCTAAAAAATAATTTGAGAACAGATTTATCCCCAATCCCTCCAGAAATGTTCATTATCTTGATTTTAATCTTTTCTGCAGTTATTCCTGCTTTAGCATTGTTAAATATTTTATTAACCGGGGACATCCTTTTTTCTCCAATACTTCTTATTTACGGAGTAATATTCACCAGTGTTGTTTACATCAAGGATAATGAGAATACAACATGATTTACAATATTAGAATAAAAAAAATCAATATTATATTTTATTTATGACCAAAAAACATGGAAATAATTCAGTAATTTGGAATAAGGAGTTTTAGACTAATTTATTGAAATTTTTATTAATTTTGAGCCGGATCTTAGTTTTACATGATTAATTTGTTGTGGAAAATGATAGAATTTATGATTTAATCATTTATATAGTCATGAAGCAATTCATACACATATAATTCTTTTTAACTCGTTTATAAATTAGGAGGATACTGTTAAGCTCTTAAAAATTTCATTAATGAATAAAAACTTTTATATTAATCATTTTAAATATAAATTAGTTATAGAATTAGGTTAACAAATTATTGATAGTGGTTTAGGAGTTATCTTAAATTAACGGTGCCATGTCATGGATCAGGGGCTGGTTGTTCCTCTTATTCTGGACAACCTTAAATTATAAAAAGATAGTTTTAAGGGGGTTTAATCATTGATCGCCAAACAAAGGTTTGTTTTAGACACTACTGCCTTTACTGATAACCAGTTAAGGGAGGAGTATGGAGATGGGGAACTGGACAAGACTGTGGAGGTCCTCCTGGATTTAATAGCCCGTTCCAGAATAAAACTCAACATGAGCTGCCACATGCCCCCTGTTACATATAAGGAATTCACTGATTACATAACCCGTTATGACTGTCCCCAGAGCATCATGATCAAAGCTGAGACCTGGATTGTTAAAAAAACTCCCAACCGGTACGACACCAAGATACCCTCGGAGATATTCTATGAATACGTGCAGGATATGCGGGAAAGGATGAACAAGGGTATGCGTATCTCAGAAAGTGCGGTGTGGGAGGCTGCAGTGGAATCCATGGTGATGATGTCCCGTGGAGAGAAAAAGACCCAGATAGAGATGGAAGTCATTGGTAAAGCCATTAAAGATTTCAGGAAACGCTACCGGGCAGCACTCAGAAAAGGAACCCTTGATAGCGCCCCTGATCTGGACGTACTGCTTCTAGCCAAGGAACTGGGAGCTGGAGTGGTAGCTGCAGATGAAGGGATCAAGATATGGGCAGAACGTCTGGGACTGCGATTTTTAAGTGCAAAATCATTCCCTAAAATGCTAAGGGAATATTTAAAGTACTACGAGTAACCCAATACAGCACCAGCTTATTAAATCAGATAAAAACATCTTTTTCAAGGGATAAATTTCCCAATGACATCTTAACTTCTAAAATTTTCAATGAAAAATTAAATTCATTATCAAGTTTTTTTTCAGTTGGTATTTTCAAGTTGCACCCAGCACATAATACTATCTACAATGAAAACCCAATAAAGAACTTAGAATCAATTCATTTAATTACATCAACTCATTCCAATAAGGAGAATTAAATCACGTTTAATAAGGAGAATTTGTAATGGAACTGCAAAAGCCTAGAGGAACCCGAGATTTCCTCTTTAAGGAGATGAAAGAAAGAAAACTCGTGGAGAATACCATGAGAAAAGTGTTTGAAAGCTATGGTTATCAGGAGATTAAAACCCCTATCTTCGAAGATCTCTCCCTTTTCACATTAAAATCTGGTGAAGGAATAACAGAAGAAATATACAACTTTCAGGATAAAGGTGGAAGGGATCTGGCACTTAGACCTGAATTAACCGCACCAGTAGCCAGATTATATTTAAATCAGCTACAAAAAGCACCAAGACCCATTAAAATGTATTATTTTGGTAGCTGTTTCCGTTATGAAAGGCCACAAAAAGGCCGTTTCCGTCAGTTCTGGCAGATGGGCTGTGAACTTATAGGTGGAAAATCTCCAGATTCTGAGGCGGAAATCATTGCCATGGCTTCCCAGTGTCTGGAAGAGCTGGAACTGGAAGACTATCAAATTCACCTGGGAAATTTGGGAATTCTAAGGGGAATCTTAAGCCAGGATAATGTCTCGTCTGACCATCAGGATGACATAATGGCATTGATAGATAAGGGAGATGCAGGTGAGCTGGAAAAATTACTGGAAAAATTGAAACTCCCTGCCAGTTCAAAGAGTATCCTGCTGGAATTAATTGGTATGCAGGGACATCGAGAGATAATTGGGGAAGTGAGGGATATAATTAAAGATTACCCTGATGCCCTGAAATCGCTTGAAGAACTTGGATTGCTCCTGGAAATGTTAGAAGCCTTTGGTTGTGTTAATTACACTGTGAATCTGGGTATTGCCCGGGGGCTGGACTATTACACTGGAACAGTTTTCGAGATCTATGTGGAAGGTCTGGGAGCCCAGAAACAAATAAGTGGTGGGGGAACCTATAATTTAATAGAGGTTTTCGGTGGAGAAAAGGTAGAATCCACTGGGTTCGCCTTTGGCTTCGACCGGGTTATGGAATCCTTAAAATTACAGGAAACCTTAACCTCAGCAGAAAAAAGAGTGGATGTATATGTAGCCCCCATATCCCCTGAAATGAAACTGGATGCATTCCGAATAACTCAAGAATTAAGGAATTCCGGTATTTCAACTGATGTGGAACTGGCAGGACGGAAGCTTAAAAAGATCCTCTCTTTCGCTAACAATTCCGGAGCAAAGTTCGTGGTTCTTGTTGGTGCCCGTGAACTGGAAAATGGTGAAGTTACCATTAAAGACATGGAATCCGGGGATCAGGAACAGGTGCCTCGGGAAAATGTCAGTGATATTTTATTAAATCGGATCAAGGGATGATGAAAATGAATTTAGCCGAACTCAATTACCGGCATGTGGTTAACGGAGAAGAGCTGGTTATAGCCATAGCCCAGGATTATGAAACTGGAGAAGTGCTTATGGTAGCCTACATGAACCGTGACGCCTTTAAAAAGACAATTGAAACAGGTAATGCTCATTACTGGAGCACCAGTCGTAACCAGTTATGGTTCAAGGGTGAAAGCTCAGGCCATGTGCAGGAAGTAAAAGAAATCTTCACTGATTGTGACCAGGATGCAGTGATCCTCAAGGTGAAACAGCTGGGTGCTGCATGTCACGAGGGTTATTATTCATGTTTCTTCAGAGAAGTCGTAGATAATGGACAGAAACTCGAAATAGTTAAAGAAAGAGTTTTTGCACCTGAAAAAGTTTATGGAGACAAATAGGATGAGAATTGTTCCAGATACAAGTGTTATAGTGGATGGTAGAATCACCCGCATAGTCCAGGAAGAGGATTACCAGGGATGCGAGGTGATAGTTCCCGAAGCAGTTGTATCTGAATTAGAAAATCAGGCTAATAAAGGAAGAGATAGTGGATACAACGGCCTGGAAGAACTTAAAAATTTACAGAAACTGCATGGTAATGGTAAAATACACTTAAGTTATGTGGGGCGCCGACCCACCCTGGAAGAAATATCCCTGGCCAGGGGAGGAGAAATCGACGCCATGATCCGGAATACTGCTGGAGAACATAAGGCAACCCTCATAACCAGTGACAAGGTTCAAAAGGAAGTAGCGGAAGCCCAGGGCCTCAACGCTGTCTACCTTAAACCAGAGATGCTGGAGTACGGAGACATTGAAGTAACCAAGTACTTCGACAAGAACACCATGTCCATTCACCTGAAAGAAAACGTTGCCCCCATGGCTAAAAAAGGAAGACCAGGAAATACCAAACTGGTCCGCATAAGATCTAAACCTCTTACCAGAGGACAAATCGATTATATGGCCCGTGAAATAGTTGAAAGGGCTAAAAGTGATTTTAAAAGTTTCATCGAGATAGAACGGGAAGGAGCCACAGTGGTACAGTTCAGAGAATACAGAATATCCATAGCCCGGCCCCCATTCTCCGACGGAGTGGAAATCACAGTTGTAAGGCCTGTAGCCAAGGTCTCCATGGACAGCTACCGATTACCTGGAAAATTGATTGACCGGTTAACTAACAGTGCTAAGGGCATACTGATTGCTGGACCCCCAGGAGCCGGGAAAACCACTTTTGCCCAGGCAATTGCCGAATTTTATGGGAATCTGGGCACCATTGTCAAAACCATGGAATCACCACGGGACCTGCAAGTAGGGGATGAAATCACCCAGTACGCACCCTTAGAAAAAGATATGGGAAAAACTGCAGACATATTACTCCTGGTAAGACCAGATTACACCATATACGATGAACTGCGAAAAACCAAGGACTTCCGAATCTTTGCAGATATGAGGCTGGCTGGTGTAGGTATGATCGGAGTGGTTCACGCCACAAGGCCCATAGATGCCATACAAAGAATCATTGGTAGGGTAGAGCTGGGTATGATTCCATCCATTGTGGATACTACCATCTACATCGATGAAGGAAGAGTAGCTGCTATTTATGATATTAAACTCACAGTTAAAGTTCCCAGTGGTATGTTAGAGGCTGATCTTTCCAGACCGGTCATTGAAATCAGGGATTTTGAAACCGGAGATCTGGTTCACGAGATTTACACCTATGGAGAACAAACCATTGTTATGGATGTGGGCCTGACCAGAATGAAGAAAACTCCCATCCATGAAATGGCAGAAAGGGAAATCATCAAAGAAGTCAAAAAAAGAGTTCCAGGACGGGTGGAAGTGGAAATGAAATCCGACCGTAGGGCCTCAGTATGGGTGAATGAAGAGTCCATTCCAAAACTCATAGGTAAAAGAGGGAAAAACATCGAAGAGCTAGAAGGGAAAGTTGGTATAAGTATTGGTGTGGAATCTCTTGAATCTAAAAACAGGACCCAGGGGAAATCTCGTGGAAAGAAAGAACACATCCCTGAATTATTATCCCCTGACTACGTGCCGGTTGATGTGGAAATGTCAGGTAACTACGTAGTTTTAAATTTTGGCAAAGATGTGGTAGGAACTCCTTTCGATATTCTGGTGGACAATGATTATCTTTTCACCGCTACTGTGGGTAAAAAAGGTACTATCAAGATAAAAAAGGATATTGAACTGGCAGAGATAATTCTTAATGCTAAAAAGAGTAATCAATCTATTCAGTCCAGAATCAGACAAGAGTAATGGTAATGTCCATTTATAATAAAAAGTCATTACACTTTGTTCATTCTTTTTTACAGATTCTATGAAAACATAAACACTACAAAAAAATTAGACTAAAATAGATACTGGAGCATTGAACTATGAAAATTGGTGTTTCAACCCTGGCCCTGTACCCCCAACCATTGGAAGAAGTGCTGGAGTCTCTTGAAGAAAGGAATATTGATTACTGTGAAATAATCAATGAATATCCCTACCATGAACTTGATGAGGACTTACTGGATTCATATCAGATTGAACTGACAGTGCATTCACCATTATCCGACATTAACCTGGCATCCCATAACCAGTCCATCCGTGATTCTTCAATTGAGGAAGTTAAAAAGTCCATGGACCGGGCTGTGCAGTGGAATGCAGATCTGGTGGTGGTGCACCCGGGTAGTATGCCTATCATGGGAAAGAAGATAGAAGAGAGAATATTCAAGTACAATCTGGAATCATTAAAAGAATGTGCTGACTATGCCCGGGACAGTGGGATTTACATGTGCGTGGAGAACATGCCAGTGATCGAGAGTCTGCTCTATCAAGATTTAAATGAATTGAATTCTCTTTTAGAAGAACTAGATGTATATATGACCCTGGACGTTGGCCATGCACATAATTCAGGCTTTTCACCCTCACAGATGTTTTCATATCCACGCATAAAACACGTCCACCTCAGTGATAATGACGGAACATTCGACCAGCACAATGCCCTGAGTAGCGGGAGTATAGACTTTGATTTAATATTTAAAAATATTGAAAAAAGTAAATATGACGGTATTCTGGTGGTAGAAGTGAAAGATCCAAAAGATGTCATAACCAGTCTGGATTTCATTACAAAAAAAGGTTTAATCTAACTTATTTTTTTATTTAAATTATCCCTTAAATCAACGATTTTTCTAAAACCAAAACGATTTATAAAGTTTTTATAAGTTTAATGATTTTATAGGTTTAAATAATTTAAAAATGCCGAAAAGTACTGGATAATTTCTCACTAATTTCTAATGAAGTACTGACTAAGTACGGATAATTACTGAATAATTACTGAATAATTGCTGAATAATTGCTGAATAATTAATATAGGCTGAATAATTACTAAAATAACTAACTAGCATTATTATACTTAAAATAATAAATAATAACTAAAAAAATAGGTCTGAAAATAAAAAAGGTCTGAAAATAAAAAAATATAAGCAGGCTGGTTTTATATGACCAGCCAGTGTTCATTCATGCTTTTTAGGTGTGCTTGTAGAACTGTATTGTTCACCAGCACATTATCAACACCTAACTTCACAGTTACAGTTGCATCTGGCTGATTTGCCACTGGTACTAAAGATTTTGAAGTTAATTCTGATGAATTAACAGTTTTATTAGCAGTTGAAGTTGTGTTGTTTGTTTCAGGTGTTGCTGCGGGTTGTTCTGTTGACTGAGCATTGACGTTTTCAGGCTCTTCCTTCTCTACGACTGCAGGAATCAATTTTGCCCTTGCACCGCCTTCATACTTGTCATATCCTGTACATCCATCGTAATCTGCATCACACGCAGAACAGGTAATTTCACCTTCGTAGGTTCCCTTGGGATTTACTACCAAACTACCGTAATGGTGACACAGGGGACAGTAATTTTCCCAGTAATGATATCCAGATTCTCCGCCGTACATTCCTCCGGGTATAAAATACCCACCAATTGATGCAGCACTGCTTACTGGCAATGCTCCTAATAATAAAACGACAAATGCCGCTTTGTATAAATTTCGCTTAATATAATTCCTCCGTTGGTTCATTCCTACAAAATCATGCCAATATCCTGGGCATGCCACAGTAGTGGTACCATTAGGTTTGCAGGTCTGCCACAATCGCCACTAAAGACTATTGGGTTCTTTGAACCACATGTAATACATTCAAACACCTCAAATTAATTTTTAATTACTTTTATTCGTTAGAAATTGGAAACAATCTTGTTAAATAAATATTAACACATATTCATAATTACATATTCAATGATTATAAAGCACGCTACCTCCCTGTAGAGATACCTGCAAAAGAGATAATCACCAAAAGAGATAGTTTATTAATAAACATCAAATTGTATAGAATAGGAATTCCATTATGTGAAAGATATTATTGAATGATACAATTTCAAATTAAATTATAATGACATGAAAACATCGTTACTGGTTTCCTTTAATTTTAAAACAGGTTTATTTCTCTCCTATTATATTTCATGATAACCTGTGTAATGTGCTCTTTCTACACATTTAGGGAAAAACTAGTATATATAATTTTCGATTTTCACAATTTTTTATCGTTAAGTACCTCTAGTTATGTACCTAGTTGATAAAAAACCTAGTTGATAAAAAAATTACTAGAGATAACCACCTTTAAGGATACTTTCTAAGTTATCATACAAATTGATCAACCCAATAATTAATTAGCCATTTAGTCTAAATTTCTTATTATATAATAAATTATATTATAAATTATATTTAAACTGAAGATTAAAAAATATGTTAAGGGGATGTTTTTCTTTGAAAATTGGAATAATAGGTGGAACTGGAGATCAAGGACTTGGATTGGCACTTAGGTTTGCCAAAGAAGGAGAACAGGTGATTATTGGCTCAAGAAACGTTGAAAAAGCCGAAAATGCTGTTAGTATCCTTAAAGATATGTTAAAAACAGATGAATGTCCCAATGTAGAGGGTAGGACCAACGAGGAAACATGCATTGAAGCAGATTTACTGGTATTAACTGTACCGCTTCAGGCACAGATGATTACCCTTAAAAGTATCAAAGACCATGTTGAGGGTAAAATCTTGATTGATGCTACTGTACCCATGGAAAGCTGCCTGGGCGGTAGTCCAGTGAAATATGTGAATATGTGGGATGGTTCTGCTGCAGAAAGAACCGCTAACTTTCTTAAAGATAAAAATGTAAGGGTAGTATCTGCTTTCAACAATATCAGTGCTGCAAGCTTAACTAACATTGAAAACACTGTGGAATGTGACTGCCTCATCTCTGGAGATGATCCAGAAGCCAAAAAAGAGGCAATGAAACTGGCAGAAAAAATACCTGGAGTTCGGGCCATAGATTGTGGTGACCTGGAAAACGCACGGATCGTTGAAAAACTTACACCACTACTCATCAATCTCAACATACGTAATAAAATAAAACTGGCCGGTATCAGGATAACTGGAATTTAAAATGATAAATTTTTAGTTATGAATTGGATTTAAAGTTAATTAAATGAGATCAAAAAAAAATCCTAGACAGACTTAAACTTAGCTGAAAATACTTAAATCAACAAAATAATACTGGAAATAACTGGAACTTTCCAAAAAAATAAAGGGTTCATAAAATATGGAACACATAAAAAAAACCGCAGAAGGAATAGCCAAACACGCTCTGGAGGTTATTGACCATATTGATGAAGAACAGGTGGAGTTGATGATTCAGTGCATAACTGATTCTCTTTCCACATTCATTGTGGGAAGTGGAAGGTCTGAACTGGTGGGTAAGGCATTTGCCATGCGCCTGATGCACCTTGGATTCAGAGTATACGTAGTGGGTGATGTAACCACCCCTGCCCTCACTGAAAAAGATTGCCTCGTAGCAATTTCTGGATCAGGGGAAACCAAAACCGTTACCCTTGCTGCTGAAACCGCCAGAGAAGTTGGAACTCATGTAGTGGGAGTAACCACCGATCCAGACTCTACTCTGGGTAAAAACTCTGATGTGGTGGTTAACATTGAAAGTAAGAGCAAAGTACCATGGAAATACTACACTTCCCATGTTCTCAAGGGAAACTACGATGATTTAACCCCCATGGGAACCCTTTTCGAAGACAGCACCCACCTATTTCTGGATGGCCTTATAGCAGAGTTCATGGTTCGTCTGGGTAAAAAAGAAAATGATCTAAAGAAGTTGCATGCCAGAGATTGAGATAAAAAAAGATGGATATCCCAGAAAAGTCCTCCAAATTAAAAAAACATCAACTGATGGATTTGGGATCTTAAAATTTCAGACATAATCCTCAGTTAATCTATCCGGGTTTTAAAAAAAAACCACAACCAGTATATTTACAAGGTGAAATAACATGGATGCAGAGTTAATCGGAGAACTAGTAATTATCAAGGATAAAAAAGCAGTTGCTCTCAGTGAAAAAAGTCACTATGGAAAGTTTAACCAAGATGAATTGCAACTTTCATTAATGGAGGCTTTTTACCTCCAGGAAAAAGGGAAAATAAAGATTCTGGATAAAAAAAACCAGAATAAAGTTATTTCCCCGGATGAAATGAGGGAATTCATCCAGGATAAAGATCTCATATACCGATACATGGTCTACCGAGACCTTAGAAATAGAGGATACATTGTTAAAACTGGTTTTAAATATGGTTCAGAGTTCAGATTGTACGAAAGGGGTAAATCTCCTGGTGATGGTCACTCCGATTTTGTGGTGAAGGTGGTAACTGAAAATCAAGACATTTCTGTACTTGATTTTTCCAGTTATGTTCGTGTGGCCCACGGAGTTAACAAAAAACTTTTACTAGCAGTGGTGGATGATGAACAGGACATCACTTACTACAATGTTGAGTGGACCCGACCATAATGACTGCTAAACATAACGAAACTTTATAAAGTAATTAAACAACGATTATTATCATTAAAGGTGATTGATTGATAGATCCATGGAGCTCAGCCATAGTAAACTATGAAAAACTCATAGAAGAATTTGGAATAAAACCATTCCACGACCTTTTAGGTGACCTGGAAGACCCCCATATCCTCATGCGAAGGGGAATTGTATTCGGACATCGAGATTATGGTAGAATTGTTAAGGCCATCCGTGAGAAAACCAACTTCGCAGTGGTGACTGGTATGATGCCCAGTGGCAAAATGCACATTGGCCATAAGATGATTGTAGACCAGCTCATCTGGTACCAGGAAAAAGGTGCAGAAATTTACATCCCCATTGCGGACATGGAATCATACTCCGCCAGAGGAATCGATTTTCCAGAGGCCAAAAATATCGCAATTGAAGAATACATCACCAACTACATCGCTTTGGGCCTGGACCCTGATGATAAAAACCTGCATATCTACCTAACATCAGAAAATAAAATTGTAACAGATCTAGCCTATAAACTGGCCAAAAGAGTTAATATGAATGAAATGAAGGCTATTTATGGTTTTTCAGGCTCCACTAACATAGCCCATATTTACGCACCAATGATACAGGTAGCAGATATACTGCACCCTCAACTGGAAGAATGTGGGGGCCCCAAACCCACAGTGGTTCCAGTAGGACCTGATCAGGACCCACATATACGTCTTACCCGGGATATTGCGGAGCGTTTCCAGTCACAGTTTAAATTCATAACCCCATCTTCAACTTATCACCGTTTCATCACCGGCCTGACCGGGGGTAAAATGTCCAGCAGCAAACCAAAAACTGCCATATTCTTAAGTGACAGTCCAGATGTGGCTCTGAAAAAATTGAAATCAGCTAAAACCGGTGGAAGAGAAAGTTTAGCCGAACAAAAAAAGATGGGCGGTGTTCCAGAGGACTGTGTGATCTACGAGATGTTACTTTACCATCTACTCCCATCAGACTCCCAGTTAAAAGAGATTCACCAGCAATGCAGGGAAGGCAGCATTATGTGTGGAGAATGTAAGGCTCACGCTGCAGAAAGGATGAAAGATTTCTTTAAAGACTTGAAAAAGAAAAGAGAAAAAGCAAAAAATAAAGCCAGAACTATACTGGACGATGAGTTGAATACTGGATGTATAAGTTGAAGGATATAACTATATACTACATTATGTTAAAGTTAAGTTAAAGTCATAATATATTAACCAGTTAAAGGCACTGAAACAATTAAAGGATTGATAGATAACAGTTCAAGAGGGAATATAAGGAGTTATAACATGGCCAAAGAAAAATATGAAGGTTTGATAAGTGGTTTGTACAACCGTAATGAAACATATTTCATACTATCTGCCATGCTGTTCATAGCTTCCATATTTATTGGATATGCCTTTGCCGGAATGCTGGAACCTATTCTGGGTAAAATGTTAGGTGACTTTAAAAGGCGTCTGGTTCAGGGAGAATTACAGCTAACCACTTTTTCTCTATTTGCCAATAACCTTAAAGTTGCTCTCTTACTTTACGGAGGAGGCTTACTTTTTGGACTGGTAACTGCTTTTTATCTGATTAGCAACGGAGTTTTTATTGGTTACACCGCAGCTCAATTCCAGTTAGGGGACTTTATCATATACACATTACCCCATGGTGTTTTTGAAGTTTTAGGAATAATAATTGCTGGTGCTGCAGGATTCAAACTGGGAAGCATTGTTATTAACATTTTAAAAGGCCTGTTAAAATTACAATCCGATTTCTCAATGTCCAATCAAGTAAAATACTTATTGGAAGCCAACTGGGATGATTTAAAGGACACGTTAATCATGATGGGCATAGCCGTGGTTCTAATCCTGATAGCCGCCGTTATCGAAGCTAACTTCACCATTGCTTGGGCCAGTTACATGAAAGGAGTTGCATGATTCACTATCGGTAATCTAATTGCTATCCCAGCTAATCTAATTGCTATCCCAGCTAATTTAAATACAAAATAGTTAGAACATCAATCCCTAATTGGATTCAGGGGAATAATTTTTATAACTGTATGAAATGATATTATTTTGGAGTATCCATAGGAACTGTTTCCATTCCTGGAACTATTTCCATAGAAAAATTAATTCAGGGTTTAATTTCAATATCTTCATTTGCTAGATTAATTCCATGAAAATTGTAGTTAATCCATGAATTTCATTGAATACTAGATGTTTATTTAAATAATAGAGGTTTATTTAAAAATTAAAGGTGATTTTATGATGAGATGCATATCCTGTGGTGCAGAGTATTCTGACCAGGAAATAATATACACATGCAAGAAGTGTGGTTCAATACTGGAAGTTATCTGTCAACCGAACGTGCAAAAAGATGTCTTCAGCTGCCGTAAATCCACCATGTGGAAGTACAAGGAGTTCATGCCAGTTGATCCATCAGGCATAATCAGCCTGGATGAAGGTGGGACACCATTCTGCAAGTGTGATAAGTTGGGTGAACAACTGGGAATAGAACTCTACGTGAAAGTAGAAGGTTCCAATCCCACCGGAAGTTTCAAAGATAGGGGTATGAGTGTGGGAATCACCAAGGCCATGGAACTAGGTGTGGATACCGTGGGTTGTGCTTCCACCGGTAACACATCCGCTTCTTTAGCTGCCTATGCAGCTCGAGCTGGTTTAAAGTGTGTGGTCCTCCTCCCCGCTGGTAAGGTTGCCCTGGGTAAACTGGCCCAGGCCATGTTCCACGGAGCTCAGGTTCTATCGGTCCGGGGAAACTTTGACCAGGCATTAGAAGCCATCACCAGTTTAGCACTTCAGGGCCATCTATATCTTTTAAATTCAATAAACCCTTATCGATTAGAAGGTCAAAAATCCATTGGATTTGAGATAGTGGATGATCTGGGCTGGAAATCCCCTGACAGGATCATACTACCAGTGGGAAACGCTGGTAACATATCTGCCATCTGGAAGGGAATAACTGAATTCCACAGAGCAGGCTTCATTGATGATCTGCCACGTATGACTGGTATTCAGGCAGAAGGAGCAGCCCCCATAGCCCATGCAATCTGGGATGGTCAAAAGGATATTGTGCCTGTGGAAAACCCTGAAACCGTTGCTACTGCCATTCGCATTGGTGCCCCGGTTAGTTCCAAAAAAGCCATCCGAGCCATTTATGAATCTGATGGATTGGCAGAAACTGTTAGTGATGAAGAGATACTCTCTGCCCAAAAGCTTCTGGCCAGAACCGAAGGAATTGGAGTGGAACCCGCATCAGCAGCATCTATTGCAGGACTTATAAAACTGGTTAACACAGGTAAAATTGATAAAGGTGAACAAGTGGTATGCGTGGTAACAGGACATGTTTTAAAAGACCCCAATATCGCTATCGATGCATGCGAAGAACCTATTGAAATAGATCCAGATATAAATTCCCTTTTAAAGGTTATAAAAGGAAATTAGAGGATTTTACCCTAACTTTTTTTAAGAGTAAATCTGGACTATTTCTATATCCCAATTTTTTTATCAGTAGCCAAGATCATATAATTTGTCATGTGGTGTCCAAAGATCATAGGGATCATCATGACATGACCCAATACCATATGGATCACCGAATAATCACTGTTTTTAACGATACTTATATATAGGAGTACGGCAACAGTGTATATTAACAAATATACAAAAATGAGGTGATTAATATGGAATTACCAATAGCTCCAATTGGAAGAATAATAAAGAACGCCGGTGCAGAAAGAGTAAGTGACGATGCTAGAGAAGCTCTAGCCAAAGCCTTAGAAGAAAAAGGCGAAACCATCGCTACTGAAGCTGTTAAACTGGCAAAACACGCAGGAAGGAAAACTGTCAAAGCTTCTGACGTCGAACTCGCCGTCAAAAGACTATAAGTTTACCTTTCTTCTCTTTTTATTTTTTTTTAGGCATTTAAAAGAATTATAATGGCTATTTTTTTAACAATTTAAATTAATTTAATAAATCTAAAGATCTGACTTTTTGATTTCTCTAGAATTTTTTTGATCAAAAAATTGAAGTTTTTACAACTTGTTATCAACAGAGTTAAGATAATTATGTTAAAATAGGAAA
This sequence comes from Methanobacterium formicicum DSM 3637, assembly GCF_000302455.1. NCBI lineage: Archaea > Methanobacteriati > Methanobacteriota > Methanobacteria > Methanobacteriales > Methanobacteriaceae > Methanobacterium > Methanobacterium formicicum. The sequence goes on along the minus strand of NZ_AMPO01000007.1, from coordinate 103,671 downwards.
ACTATGTTACAATATGACCTATGTTAAAATCGGAACCGAAAACCGAATTATGTAAAGCATAACACTTCCAATCTAAAACCATGGAAAAAGAAAAATTAAATAAAACTGATGAAATCAGGGAAAAAGAGATGGCCAATGGAATTTTCAGAGCATACAACGTTAATAATCGGCTTAAAAATTCTACACTTACATTTCAAGAAAACTCTTTACTTGCAGTTACCGATGCCCATGTATTGAGCAAACAAAAAGAAGAAAACAACATACCCTATTCAAGTATTCGATCATTTAAGTTCATGAACATGGTCTTGGTACAGTTGTTGAAATAAAAACAGCAGCTAAAAATTACAAATTCCATTTATTCAATACTAAAGCTTTTGTTGAATTTTTAAATAAAAAAATTAAGTAATATTTACATAAATTTACATTTCCTACCAGTTTAATCAATTAAATCATCCATGAAGAATTTATGTTCAAAATATCACATTTTTAATCCACTATACTGTAATTTCCGCTGTTTAACAGTGAACAAGTAAGTTCCATTCCCAAGTGTGATATAATGTTTTGTAATGTTATATCTAGAATTATGGGTTCTAAAAAAACCATTCTTGTATCTGCATGCTACTTTGTGTGAATACTAATCACGCCAACTTTTTTATTATTTAAAAAAATTGTATAAAGGAGAAATAACAATATGAGTAACTTTACAATAAAATACTTTAGGAGGTATTATTTTTGAATAAATGTCTTAACTCGCTTCCAAAAGAAGTTCAAGAAATTTTTGAAGGAGAAATAGTGGAAGATAGAATAATTGAAGGAATGCCCTATATTTACACGTACAATGACCAGCGGAAACAAGTAATAGCTAAAAAATTACAAGTTAAAGGCTATGAATTTACTTGGTACTATGATGTTTTGAATAAAACTGAAGCCACACTTATAGGGTGGACCAACATTCACAAAGTATGATTATATTCAAGTTAAGGCTATTCTTAATGTAACGACATCTTCTGTTGTTACAACATTAATTTGCAGGTGGACGTTAAATTATAATTTAAAGCACCATCTGTAATTATTTATTATTTGCATTACTTGTATCAACCAGAATCATCTTGTTCAAACCATGACCCTATATTTTGCATACTTTTTTTAGATGTTCTGTCTTAATCATGTTGTTCTTAGTTTGTTTTGGAATTATTTGTACTACTCCATCACGGTAATTCCATGCGAGATCATTATAAAGAGGAAGATTAAATTATTAAATGCAAGATCAATTTATAAGGGGTTAATCATAATAATACAGCAAGGACTTGTGATAATTATTTCAAGCCCTTAAATTGCACTAATTTTCTGAAGTAAAGTATATATACTGTGATTGACCAACTTTGATACATCTAATTTTAGAATTCTAAAATATCTTTTTAAGTTTAAAATTAGAATTTTTTTGGTCTTTAATCATCGGGACCAAGAGCTTCATGTATCATAAGTTAGATCGCGTGAAGTCTAGAATTAGTGTTTGCCGATGGATGGTTAAAACCAGATGAAAAAGGAGGTAAATAAATGGCAAAAGCAATGTACGTAAAATTTGATGTACCTAAAGAGTTAGCAGACAAAGCTTATGAAGCTTTGGAAATAGCAAGAGACACCGGTAAAGTAGGAAAGGGAAGTAACGAGGTTACAAAAGCCGTTGAAAGAGGCGAAGCTTTACTTGTATTATTAGCAGAGGATGTTGATCCTGCTGAAATTATCGCTCACATGCCTGTTCTCGCTGAAGAAAAGGAAATACCTTACGTCTACATACCTACCAAAGATGAGCTGGGAGAAGCAGCTGGTCTAAACGTGGGCACTGCATCAGCAGCTATCATTGATGCTGGTGAAGCAGAAGACCTCATAAAGGACATTGTAGAAAAGGTAGAAGAACTCAAAAAATAATAACACTAACACGAAGAGTCTCCGGACTCTTCTAATTTTTTAAGGTGATTATATGGCAGAAGCAACTCCTGCAGAAGTTATTGAGGTTCTAAAAAGAACCGGTATGACCGGAGAGGTCATGCAAGTAAAATGCAGGATATTAGAAGGAAGAGACAAGGGTAGGATATTAACCCGAAACGTTATGGGAGCCATAAGGGAAGGCGACATCCTGATGCTCTTGGACACCATCAGGGAAGCCAAGGAAATCCGTACTCCCTAGATAAAGGTGTTAACCATGAGAACATGTTCATTCTGCGGAGAAGAAATAGAAGAAGGCACCGGCAAAATGTACGTCAAAAAAGACGGTACGGTGTACAATTTCTGCAGCAGCAAATGTGAAAAAAATCGTATAAAACTCGGTAGAGTTCCCAGAAAAGTTAAGTGGGTTAAAGAATGATGCAAAAAAGTTTTGTCATGCTGAAACCCGACGCAGTTCTGCGGAGGTTAACCGGTAAGATCTTAACCCGCTTCGAGGAGCGGGGATTACAGATCCTGGCAGCAAAAATGATGATCATCCCCCGTGCTCAGGCCGAGGAACACTACGCCGAACACCAGGAAAAACCTTTCTTTGGTGACCTGGTGGAATACATTACCTCCGGACCAGTTCTGGCCATGGTAATTGAAGGAGATGAATGCATCAGCTTAATCCGGAAAATGGTAGGGGCAACAAACCCCCAAGAAGCAGATTTAGGCACCATTCGTGGTGATTTCGCTATTCAAACCGGTAGAAATATTGTGCATGCTTCTGATTCACCAGCTTCGGCAGAAAGGGAAATTGCACTGTTTTTCCAGGATGATGAGATCTGCAAATACCAGCTCCCAGACCAGGAACTAGTATACGAAGAACCATAAAAGGGTTCTTTCAAACTTTTTGGGATAACTACTAAACTAAATATTTAACATAAAATAGGAACTTTCTTTTTTTAGTTCCCTAACATTTTTTTCAGAATCGGAGGATAACCTTGAAGATTAGATCACCCATTGTATCTGTTCTGGGTCATGTGGACCACGGGAAAACCACACTGCTTGACTTTATACGTGGCAGTGCTATTGCTCAAAAGGAAGCAGGCGGAATAACCCAGCACATAGGTGCCACAGAAATCCCAATGGAAATCATTGAAAACATCTGCGGACGTTTCCTGGACAAACTGGAAATCAAAGAAACCATTCCCGGACTATTCTTCATAGACACCCCGGGCCACGAAGCATTCACCACTCTACGTAAAAGGGGCGGTGCCCTGGCTGATCTGGCAATTCTGATGGTAGACCTAAACGAAGGATTCAAACCTCAGACTTACGAAGCTTTGAATATACTTAAAATGTACAAAACACCCTTTGTAGTGGCTGCCAATAAAATGGATAAGATATATGGATGGCAAACACATCAAGGAGAATCATTCTCCCAAACATATGCCAAACAACCAGCCAATGTTCAGAGTGCCCTTGACAATCAGGTTTATGAACTGGTGGGAATACTTCACAGGGAAGGTTTTGAATCAGAACGCTTTGATCGTGTGGAAAATTTTGCCAGACAGATAAGCATTATTCCCATAAGCGCCAAAAGTGGAGAGGGAATAGCAGAATTATTAACCATGCTCCTTGGACTGGCCCAACAGTACCTTAAGGAACAGTTACAGATAGAAACTGATGCCCCAGCCAAAGGTACAATCCTTGAAGTTAAAGAAGAAACAGGATTAGGAACC